>JAFGMS010000393.1 GCA_016927375.1 Anaerolineae bacterium | reverse complement strand
GTCTGCTTGTTTTCTTCTCTTCATCCTTCTACTTTAACCATTCCTAACTATTGGTCAAAAAAGGAAATTCCTATAGTATCAAGTTATCGTCAGTAGACTTCAGTACCCGTCCGGTCTTGTGAGAAAATAGCCGCGAAGTTTATGCGCGGCGGCCGTACTCTTGCGGTCTATTGATAGTGTCAAAGCCATCATGTGAGGCATACATGCGGATACTAGAAATCACCAATCAGATATCAATACCGATGCATGGTGGTGCACCGGTATATACATACAATCTACTGAAACGGGTAGCCGCCAAGCATGAAGTATGGCATGTCGCATTTATCACAACGCCGGAACAAGTTACAGGCGCAGAGCAAATGCGGGCATTCTGCCGTGAAGTGGTTACCGTCCCAATAGGCAAATCCGATGCACTGGATCAGCCGCTCAACTTCATTCGCTATCTGGTGGCAGGAAGGCCTCCTGAACTGAGGTTTTCCTACTCTTGTGAATTGGCCGACCGCCTCCGAAAGCTGATCGGAGAGATAGATTTTGATATTGTGCAGATCGAGCATAGCAACATGGGCCTATATCTCGATCTTGTTCCCGAGGCATTGTGGCCACGCACTATCTGGATGCTTCATGATGTGGATTGGCTCAAGTTTTCACGCATCGCACAGATGGAGTCTAAGCGGTCTCGTCAATTGCGTTTGCAATTTCACAGTGTAATGATGCGCCATTGGAAACCTCGCCACGCGGCGCACTTTGGTTGTTGTACAACTGTGTCGGAGAAAGATCGCAGGTTGATGCTTGATGCAAATCCGCATCTGCATATCGAGGTTATCCCGGCAGGCGTTGATACGAAGGGCCTCCTGCCCCTGCCTGCTCCAGATAGTAGGGCAGTCTGTGTATTCGTTGGCAATATGGACTATCTGCCTAACAGCAATGCTGTCCTGTACTTCTGCCGTGAGATAATGCCACGTATCCAACAAGTAATCCCCGATGTCGAGCTGTGGGTGGTGGGAACCGACCCACGGCCTGAGGTAAGGGCGCTTGTGAGTGATAACATTCATGTGACGGGAGCGGTTGAAGATGTTCGGCCTTATTATGAGCGCAGCACCGTATGTGTTATTCCGCTTAGAGCTGGTGGAGGCGCGCGTTTGAAAATCCTGGAGTCCATGGCGTTGGGGCGACCGGTTGTGACGACATCGATAGGATGTGAGGGACAGAATGTGGTAGATGGAAGGCATGTGTTGATTGGTGATACACCCGGCGTATTTGCAGAACATGTGATACGATTGCTAACTGATGCTTTGCTGCGACAACAGGTAGTGACGGAGGCCAGGGCTTTAGCCCTCAAGCAATATGATTGGGATATCAGCGCGCAGCGACTATTGGCAATATATGAAGAGCTAGCGAGTCCGATATGACAGAACATAGCGGTGATTTTGGCCAGCCACATCTTATTTGGGGATATGCCACACCATTAGCGGAGAGGCTCGATGCGGCGACGTGGCTGTACACAACGCGTGAGCTTCGCCAAATGGGTTGGCGGGTCACACTGGTTTGCTATGGAGCCGCGGAATGTCGGCAGATTCATGGTGTTGAAGTTCATTGCATCCCTACTCCCTCAACCTCTTTATTTCGGCAGGTGATATTTCATTTGCGGTTTCTAAAGCTGGTGCTGCGACAATGGGATTCGGTCGATGTCATCCTTTTTCATGCTATGTCGACACCCTGGGTGCTTCCTCTCTGTCTGCTTCGATGGCTAACCCGGCAGGATCGTCCGCTTATTGCAATGGATATACGTACGCTGCATATGATCCCGTCTGATAGGGAGAGTATCAAGGACCGATTACGCAAACATTGTCGCAATTTCATGGCGCTTCTAGCCAGGCGCTGGGCAGATGGGCTGTTAGTAATCACACAGCAAATGGCAGATGCGTTGAATCTCTCGTCTGGTGATCTGTGGGGTATCTGGCCGTCAGGCGTGGATATAGATCTGTTTAGCAAGGCGGTAGATTTGCGGCATTGGCCGGAACCTGATGAACCGGTGAAACTGATCTACATCGGCAGCCTTAATTATGAGCGTAATCTGATGACACTAGGTAAAGCGATAGTTCAAGCTAATGCGTCCGGTATGCGCTTTGAACTTCTGCTCGTTGGCAGCGGGATGGAGGAAGATGACCTCAGGACCTTTGCCAATACGACAGCAGGAACAATCCGTGTGGAGCCACCTGTGCCTCACGACAAAGTTCCCTACAAGCTGGCTAAAGCTCACGTGGGCGTACTGCCATTCCCGGATGAAGAGAAGTTTCGAGTCAGTAATTTTATCAAGTTATTTGAATACATGGCGGCCGGCTTGCCCATGCTGGCAACTCGGATAGTCGCCCATACAAGCGTGATAACTGGCGATTCCTATGTAATCTGGGCAAATGGCAGTGATGAACAGGCCTTGGTATCAGGTCTGCGAGCCTTGTGGAATGAGCGTGAAAATCTGCAAGAGATGGGGCAGCATGCCTCTCGTGCAGCACACCAGTGGACATGGCATGAATCGGCTAAAAAATTAAAGACGGCGTTAGAAACCGGCTTGAAACGGTATCCGATTAAAGAGCGTGGCTGAGTGTTTCGCAGAAGGTCTCCTCAAGACTGTAACATGAACCCTCAAGTGAAATTCGTGGAAAGCGATGAGTATATTATGAAGAGATTGTAATTTACGGCAGGATAAATGGAAACAAAAAAAAGACCACAGCTGATTTGGTTGAATCCTTCATCATTGTCCGGCAAGCTTGATGCTGCTACCTGGCTGCAAACGACCGCCGCGCTGCGGCGTTTGGGATGGCATGTCACTCTGGCTATATATGGTGATCCAAAATGTCACAGCATTCATGGCGTGGCGGTGTATTGCGTTCAAACGCCTCCAATATATCTATTGCAGCAAATGGTATTTCATGTCCAATGTATTCTGCTTATTCTTCGGCAGTGGCATACCTGTGACGTGATCGTGTTCTATGCGATGTCTGCTCCTTGGATTCTGCCGCTGATCTTCTTTCGAAACCTCATGAGACATCGACGGCCTTTGTTTGCCATGGATACCCGGACGCTCCATATGGAATCGCCAGGCAAAGAGAGCATCAAGGATAAGCTTCGGAAGCAGTACCACATCTTGGTATCACAACTTGCCATGCGTTGGAGTGATGGCAACTTAGTAATCACCCAACGTATGGCCGATGCGTTAGAGATTCCTGAAGAGAAGCGATGGGGTTCCTGGCCTTCTGGGGTAGATATAAAGCTTTTCAGCAAGGCATGGACCAATCGTTATTGGCCAGGGCCAGAGGACCCCATCGAGTTGATCTATACCGGAAGCCTGAATTACGAGCGGAATCTGATGGCCCTGAGCAAGGCTGTCATGATGGCCAATGAAGAAAACATGGCTGTTAAGCTGAAACTGGTCGGCAGCGGGACCGAGGAAGCTGATCTGAAGACATTTGCAGAGACTACTTCCGGGGCGGTTGAAATTGGCCCCGTAGTTCCTCATCAGATGGTCACACAAGTACTGTGTAAAGCACATATCGGCGTGCTCCCATTCCCTGATGAGGAAAAATTCCGGGTGAGCAGCCCGATCAAGCTGTTTGAGTATATGGCTGCCGGGTTGCCAATCCTGGCAACTCGAGTCGTCTGTCATACGGATGTGATGGATGGAGAAGATTTCGTGTTCTGGGCAGACGGGAGCGATGCTGATGCACTGCTTGCCGCGATCCGGAGTCTGTGGAGCAGCCGAGGGGACTTGAAGCGGAAAGGCCGGCAATCTATGAGGGCTGCGCACAAGTGGACGTGGGCTGAGGCTGCCAAGAAGATGGAGACTGCTCTGGAGACCGGACTGATGCGACATCCACCCAAAAGACGGAAGGTGGAGCTTTCTAAATAGGGGTGTAGTATAGATACAGGTTATTTTATCTTCTCTTTAGATACAGAGTTGGGATGGGGACACTTCGACTTGGACGAGGTTCGCGCCAGGCTTTTCTCGCCAGACGGAACCCGTGAGCGCGAGTCTGTCCGGCGGATACTTGAGCTATGTGATGCTTATGGTATTCGTGGCACATGGGCCATTGTGGGGCATTTGTTTTACCAACATTGTGAGGACTGTCCTGTATGTCCCGTAAAAGCCTGGAAGGGTAAATACCGTTCGTTTGATGAAATCTTTGGGACCGGAGAACCGTTGTGGTATGGCGCTGATGTCATTGAGATGATAAGGGCACAAGGTCAGCAAGAAATCGCGTTTCACGGGTACACACATGAGATTTTTGACCCATCCACGATGAGCCGGGATGCAGCCAAAGTAGAGGTTGAGGAGTGGCTGCGTGTGGCTCATCGAGCAGGTGTTGATGCGAGAGCCGTGGTATTCCCGCGAAACTGCGTCGCTTACTTGGATGAGCTACAAGAAGCCGGGTTCATTTGTTATCGCAGCGAGCAGGTTTATCCGTTGCTTTTGCGCACAAGGTATTTCAATCTTGGCTCGATTTTCAGGGCCATCGATCATCTGCTGTCCATTACTAGATTGCCAATCTATGAGGTGAGGACCATCTGTGAATCCATGGTAAATGTTGGGACATCTCAACATTTCTTCGATTTTCCTGCGCCGCTAGAGGAGATGCTGGACAAAATGAATCTGCACCGGCTCCGTCTCCGGCGGATTGCCTATGGGATCCATGAGGCGGCACGGCAAAGAAGGATGCTTCATATTTGGGCACATCCATGGGAATTCAGTACTGGTCAAGATTTTGACAAGTTGCGGTATATTTTTGAGCATGTGGCGCATGAGATCGCACAAGGGCGGATGCGCTCAGTAGGTATGACGGAGTTTGCGAAATTAGCGCTGAATAAGTGTTAGGAGAATGGCTTAGGGCTATGCAGGCAGATAGTGATGCGGAGGAATCTCTCTCTTTGACTAGTGAGCTGAGAGTCGCTTACATTCTCCATCGATTTCCCCATCTGACAGAGACCTTCATTGTTCGCGAGCTACACTGGGTCCGCCGTTATGGTGCTAACCTTGCCATTTTCTCGCTGCTCGATCCTCGTTCCGGACCGGTTCACGAGGATGCCAGAGCACTTTTGCCGTTTGTGCGCTATAGTGCGTTTCTGTCGATCAAGATCGTACATGCCCATTTGTTCTTCATCGGACAGTCCCCGAGTCGTTATCTTGTTGCGTTGTTCAAAGCGTTTCGGTTGTCCTACCGAGAGCCCGGCTTGTTCATTCGTACCATCGCAGTATTGCCCAAGATCGTCTATTTTGCCAAGCAGATGCAGGACATGAATGTCCGGCACATCCATGCTCATTTTGCCTGGTTGGGCGGTATCGCAGCCAGTGTCGTCGCCGAGCTGCTGGGTGTTACATATACCATTCATCCTCATGCCTTCGATCTTTTTACCCGTGACCGTAGGTCTTTACAAATGCTGCTCGAAGACGCTTCCCAGATCGTGACCATATCTGACTACCATCGGAGTTATATTGCCTCTATCTGTCCCCACAAAACAGCGAGCGACATTCTGGTTGTCCATTGTGGTGTCGATTTAGAATTGTTTGAGACGTCTCATAAGTCAGCTGTTAAGCCCGAGCTTTTGATCCTCTCTGTAGGTAGCTTAAACGCAAAAAAGGGACACGAATACTTGATTGATGCCTGTGCGCTTCTGGCAGAGCGGGGCATTGCGTTTCGTTGCGACATTGTTGGTGATGGCGCTTATCGACGCCATGAGGCTCTCCGGGCGCGTATCCAACATCATGGCTTACAGGATCATGTGGCGCTTTTGGGGCCAATGAAGCAAGAACAATTATTGGAGCGTTATCAGCGCAGTGATGTTTTTGCTCTTGCTTGTGTGGTAGCACAGGATGGGGATCGAGATGGGATACCCGTTGTCTTAATGGAAGCGATGGCTTGTGAGCTTCCGGTTATCACAACCCCGGTAGCTGGCATCCCGGAGCTTGTAGAAGACGAGATAACAGGATTTTTGGTAGAAGAGCGCGATGAGGTGAGCCTGGCTACTGCCTTAGAGAGGCTTATTGTGAACAAGCCCTTGCGTGATAAGCTCGGGAAGCAGGCTCGTAAAAAGGTGCAGGCGGACTTCGATATCCGGAAGACATCAAAGGAACTGGTCATGATGTTCCAGCGATTCATCTTATATTCGAGAAAGCGGGATGAGGTGCAATGTGAGTAAGAGCAGCTCGCCTGGAAGCCGTGTTCTTATGCTGCTGGAGAATGCACCTTATCTGCGTGATGGGCGTGTGCGTCATGAGGCCAACACATTGGTTGCCGCAGGTTATCAAGTCACGGTGATTTGTCCAGCCTTTGATGATGAACCACGTTCTGAAATAGTGGATGATGTGCAAATCTACCGATTTCCCGGCATCGAAGCAGGAGGTGGTATTTTTGGCTACATGGTCGAATACGGGCAGGCACTGTTGATGATGTTTGCCTGGTCACTGTGGGTGTGGGTACGTCGAGGGTTTGATGTTTTGCATACTCACAATCCTCCGGACACCTTGAGCCTGATAGCAGCATTCTATAAGCTGTGGGGCAAAAAGTTCGTGTATGATCATCATGATTTGTCTCCTGACTTATATCGTATTCGATTTGACGATCGTGGGCGAGGAGTTGTATATAACGTTCTAATGTTCTTCGAACGATTCTCGTGCCATTTAGCAGATCATATTATTGCTACTAACGAATCCTACCAGGCGGTTGAGATCGAGCGCGGCGGAGCATCTGAAGAAGATATTACAATAGTAAGGAATGGTCCATACCTGCAGGAAATCGAGACGACAAAACCGGAAATAACGCTGCGTAACGGTACCAACCACGTCCTCGGGTATGCTGGAATCATTGGGTACCAGGATGGCTTGGATTACCTGATCCGGGCATTGGTGCATCTTACGGACACTCTGGGGAGACATGATTTCCGTTGCGTTATCTGTGGCACAGGTGATGCCCTCTCGATGGTACAGGCATTGGTTAGTGAGCATCGATTGGAGCATTATGTGCGCTTTGCCGGGTGGCTATCACGCAGTGAGCTGGTCTCATATTTACTGGCAGCGGATATCTGTGTTGCGCCAGAACCGTCAAATTTATACAATGACCGATCGACGATGATCAAGTTAATGGAATATATGATGCTTGGCAAGCCCATTGTGGCGTTTGACTTGCCGGAACATCGTGTTACTGCTGAAAACGCAGCTCTATACGCCAAGCCAAATGATGAATTGGATTTTGCCAAAAAGGTTACAACGCTGATGGATGATCCTGATCTCTGTGTCCGTTTGGGGCAATTTGGCAAACAGCGCGTCGAGACTGAGTTGGCGTGGCCTTACCAGGCAGAAAAGCTGTTAGAAGTCTATCGATCCTTGCAGGGTGTCTGATGGAAGTTACCCGAACACTGGACACGCGCCAATGGAAAGACTTTGTAGATTGCCATCCACAGGGCAATATTTTCCACATGCCGGAGATGTTTGAGGTGTTTGCCCGTGCCAGAGGATATCAACCAGAGTTGTGGGCAGTGCTTGAACATGGGGAAATCCTGGCGCTGCTGGTTCTGGTACAGGTTACCTTGATTCCGTGTCTGCGTGTATTGACGACCCGAGCCATCTCCTATGGTGGTCTTCTGTGCTGCCGGGATTCGCGGGGAATATTCGCTGCTAGGCGGCTTCTCGAAGCATATAACGGGCAGGCTGGGCAGCACCTACTCTTTTCTGAGTTGCGCAATCTGCACGATCAGAGCCCGCTGCAATCTGTCTATGGTGATTGTGGCTTCGTTTACGAGCCGCATCTGAATTACCTGATCGACCTCACTGGTTCGCCGGAAGAGGTATTCCAGCATATAGGAAGCAGGACACGGAGGAATATTCGGCGAGGATTGCGCCGAGGCGAGGTGAGGGTTAGTGAGGTCAGAGATCTGGCAGATGTAGCTATCTGCTACAATCTGATTGGCCGTTCGTACCGGCATGCTCATGTACCATTGGCAGACTGGTCCTTGTTCAAGGCGGCCTTCGAGATGTTAACTCCCCATAATATGCTACGGTTCTATTTGGCTCATGTGGGAGATGTGCCGGTCGCTGCTTCGGCTGAACTGTTATATAGAGACACCATTTATGGGTGGTACAGCGGTGTTGAACGAGAGTATGGTTCATATGTGCCTGGCGATCTGCTGATGTGGCATGTCTTGGGCTGGGGCGCTGAGAACGAGTATTGCAAGTATGATTTCGGTGGGGCAGGTAAACCCGGTGAGAAATATGGCGTACGTGATTTTAAAGCCAAATTTGGAGGAGAGCTGGTTGAATTTGGCCGTTTTACTATCATACACGCACCAGTCCGGCTTGGTTTAAGCAAGCTGGGTTATCTTGTCTATCAATGGCGGCATTGGGATTGGCATACTGAGCAATCCAGGCATGACCAGACAAAAAACTAATGGATAGCAAGCAATACCTTTGTTGGCGTCCAGTGGTGGGTTTATGCGAGTAGTCTATCTATCTTCTGAACGGCGAGATGAATGGGACGAGCTTGTCTCCCAGAGCCCTACATTTGCGCTCCTGCAATCCTGGGAGTGGGGCAGGCTCAAGGAGTCAAGGGGGTGGCGGGCTCTCCGGGTTGCCGTAGAAGAAAGTAATCGACTGGCAGCGGGGGCTCAGGTGCTGGTACGTTCTTTGCCATTGGGTTTGGGCAGCGTGGCCTATGTGCCGTGCGGTCCGGTGGGTGATTGGTTGTCAGGCGAATTCGCAGTGATGTTGTTGGACGAATTAAAGAAAATTGCTTGTAAGAACGGCGTTCTTTTTCTGCGGATAGAGCCAGCCATATTACATGATCTTGCTGTGGGGCACATGTTAAACCGTTTTGGTTTTGTCTCTAGCAAATTCACCAACCAACCGCGGGCCACCCTGGTACTGGACCTGACGCCTGATTTGAGCGAGATCCTGGCTCAGATGAAAAGGGTTGCCCGAAGCCGGATTCGATATGCCGAGTGTTGTGGGGTGACTGTCTGTCCTGGCGAAGAGAAAGACCTTCCGTTTTTTTACGAGTTGATGCAAGCAACGGGCGAAAGAGGTGGTTTTTTGCCCAGAACCTATGACTACTATGAACAACAGTGGCGGGCCTTTTCTCATCGCGGTGAAGCCGTCATGCTCTTGGCCTTTCACAAGGAGCAACTGCTTGGTGCGCGAATGAGCTTTCGCTTTGCAAACCGTGCAGCCGGTTTGCATGCATGTTCTAGACTTGAATATTCGGAGCTTCGGGCAAACTGGTTGTTGGTGTGGGAAGAAATCAAGTGGGCGAAATTATCAGGGTGCCGCACGCTTGATCTATGGGGTATTCCGGATGAAGTTGGAGAAGCAGTTCACGCGGGCAAGGAGATTCCCAAAACAGGGCCGGGAGGAGAGCTGTGGGGCGTATACCAGTTCAAACGTGGTTTTACACAGAACGTTGTTTATTATGCTGGTGCCTATGATTATGTACAAGCACCATTGTTGTATGTTCCTGTTATGCACATATTGAGTAACCGGTATCTGGATCGGCTTGCGGCGGTGATAGACTTTGCCAGGAGGAAGGCGAATAGGCGGTAAATGTTTGGCCCACTTTACATCAGGGGGATACTACAGAATGCGAATCGTATACTTCATCATGGCCCATAAGAACCCTGACCAGGTCATTCGGCTGATTAACCGCTTAGATGATGAGGACGTTCATTTTTTCATACATGTCGACTTAAAGGCTAATGATGTCTATCGTTCTGTTCATTCAGCATTCAAAGAGCATGCGAACTGTTACTTTGTCAGGCGCATTCGTGCTGCGTGGGCAACTTTCGACCTGGTACGTATTCCTCTCATTTGCATTGATGCTTTGTGTAAGAGCAGCCTGGCCTATGATTTCGCCATCAAGCTTAGTGGACAGGATTATCCCCTGACGAATAATGCTGTAATTAAGCAAACGCTGGCTGCTTATGCTGAAAAGCAGTTGCTGAGACATGCTCCATTGCCTATCGAGGCTTGGAAAGGTGGCGGATGGCGTCGTATCAGACGTTACTATTTTACCTTTGGCCGCCGGCTTGTGGTCTATCCGCCCTTCAAGATCGAGAGTCGATTTGAGGCTGTTGTGGCTCGGATAATATCTTTGTTTCTGGACGAAAATCGGGAGGTGCCACACGGATATCAGATATATGGCGGGGAAGCCTGGTGGTGTTTAACCCCAGCGTGTGTGGAGTATGTCAACACATTTGTTAAAACTCCGGAAGGCCGGGATTTAATACGCTTCTTCCGTTTTTCACGCAATTCGGCTGAGCTTTTTATGCCTACGGTGGTCATGAACTCACCATTTAAAGGAACAACCATCGACAAAAACCTTCATTACATTGATTGGTCTACCAGGCAGCGTAATCCAAGGATACTGGATAGAACTGATTTTGATTACTTGATTGCATCAGGACAGTTGTTTGCACGGAAGTTTGACACGAGCGTTGATAGCGAGATTCTTGATATGCTGGATGAGCATATTAAACAAATCGAGACTTAATGTGAGCTTTGATCTCTGGCGCAATAATACTCCAAAGCACTTTTGGCAGTGCCTACCTGATGTACCGCAAGAGGATTGGGATGCTGCAGTAAAGCAGGCATTACCTGTCCTGGGGCTTTCTGTACAACCTGAAAGTATCGAAAGCATCTTGGCAGAGACATTGGGGGAAGGTCAATTCGGGTCAAAACATTGGCATCTCAGTCCGCTCAAGCAGTTCTACTATACGATGAAACCACTGTTGCCGCGTTCTGTCACGACTCTCTTAAAGCGGCTGAACAGGTATGCGGTAGAGCTGCAATTCCCCCTCGAATGGCCTATAGAAAAAAGGTTTGTTTGTTTTCAATATGAGGTAATGTACCGGCTGCTCAATCAACGTGGGGTGGAGTCAATACCGTTTAAAAGATTCTGGCCTGGCGGTTTCCGGTATGCATTTGTACTCACTCATGATGTTGAAGATGCAAATGGACAGACATTTGTACGAGAGATTGCTGATCTGGATGAACACTATGGGTTTCGCTCATCATTCAACTTTGTTCCGAACCGCTACTCCCTCGACCATGCATTGATCGCCGAATTGGTGGAACGCGGCTTTGAGATTGGTATTCATGGACTGAAGCATGATGGCAAGCTGTTTAGATCGCGTAGACAATTCATCGAGCGAGCCCGCCAAATTAACGCCTATTTGAAAGAGTTTCAGTCTGTTGGTTTTCGGGCACCGATGACACATCGACATCCGGTATGGATGCAAGAACTTGCCATCGAGTATGATCTGTCATTCTTCGATACCGACCCGTACGAGCCACTGCCAGGCGGGACGATGTCCATCTGGCCCTTTTTCATCGGACGTTTTGTAGAACTTCCCTATACACTGGCACAGGACTCTACATTGATATCGGTGCTGGGGGAGACGAGCCCCAGGCTATGGCTCGAAAAGGTGGATTTCATTGAGGAGTATGGCGGTATGGCATTATTGAACGCACACCCGGACTATTTGCATAGTAGGAAAATGACGGAAGTATACCAGGCTTTCCTGGCAACGATGCAGCATAGGGGTGGCTATTGGCAGGCTTTGCCTCGCGACGTGGCTTGCTGGTGGCGTGCCCGAAGTGGTGAGGCATTTGTGGATGATAAGAACATTGGACTGGTAACGAGCCAAGACAAGGGCATCGTTATAGGCTAGTACAGTTGGGCATAAGTTCATCGCCAGATTAAGGCAATCTTCCCAACTGTATAAAGTGCTTTGCGTTGCACTTCTCGACTGGATACGGATTTCCGCCGCAAAGTACTAGCTGTTCGCAGTATAAGGAAGCCTGTAGTCATGATTGCTGGGTGTGTGGAGTGAGAGGAGATAATAGCGTGACTGCTGGGAATCGAGCGGCTCCAGAGACGCTGACTAGCTACAGTGTGCATACGTCTGAGTCTGGAGATGAGCCTCTTTGGGATGCATTCGTAGCGCGTGTGCCTGGTGGTCACCATGTGCAAACCAGTTTGTGGAGCCAGGTCAAGGCTGTTCAAGGTTGGAAGGTGCTGCGCATTATCGTGACTTGTGATACCAATGTCGTGGGCGGGGCACAGATTCTGATACGTCCAGTGTCATTTATTAGTGCGGTGGGATATGTAGCCAAAGGCCCTTTGTGTGAATTGGACGATCCAGCGCTTCTGAGGTTGGTGCTCAATGAGGTGAAGCAAGTGTGTCGTGTGCACCGGATTCCGTTCCTGATCGTGCAGCCACCCAATAATGGTGAGCATATTACAGCGTTTCTCACCGAGCAGGGATTTCGGCCTACGATTTTCGGGGCGATGTCCTCCGCAACTACTCTTATTGACTTGTCACAAAGTCTGGACGAGATTTTTGCGCAGATGCACAAGAAAAATCGTCAGCAAATTCGCCGCAGTGAGCGCGAAGGGATTACAGTTAGGGAAGGCACTGAGGCTGACCTGGACACTTTCTATGAGTTGCATCTGGCGACCAGCCAGCGGCGGCAGTTCGTACCGTTTCCACGAGCATACTTTGAGCGAATGTGGGAGGTCATGAACCCGCATGGATACATTGCAATGATGCTCGCTGAGTATCGTGGTGAGGCCGTCTCGACTTTGCTGCTCGCTGCATTTGGCGATACCGTGATGACCAAGGTATCCGGCTGGTCAGGGTTGTATGGCAAATACCGGCCTAACGAAGCGATGCACTGGGGAGCGATCCGGTGGGCGAAGGACCAGGGTTTTCGCTATTTTGATTTTGATGGAATCGATCCGGCAGCAGCACATGCTATACTGGACGACCAGCCCGTTGCCGAACTCTGCCGGAATACCCCAACAGCTTTCAAACTTCAATTTGGCGGTCAGGTTACTTTGTATCCATCGTCCTATGACTATGTGCTGAATCCGCTGGTGCGTTGGACCTATCGTACAGTGTCTCCGGCGCTTGAGGGGGACTCGATACTGCTCCGGATTGCCGAGTATCTACGTAAGAGACAGGTCGATTCAGGGTAGCATCGGAATACCGGGGCTACCGTAACGAGCACGGGGCATCAATTTCGTTTTTGAACCTGCCGATAGGGTTTCAGATGTATGCAGCAAGCACAGCTAAGCAGTGTATATATCGATCCGGTTTCAGGGGGTGGGAGGTAAGTCTACTATGAAGAAGCAATCTGGGGCACTGGAAAATGCATTGCTTGTTGTTGGGGTTATTTTGCTTGTTGGGATAGTAGGGTTTCTTGCGTTCATCTGGTGGCATGATGCATTCGGCCTGAGTAATGGTCCTCTTAATAGCAGACTTTCAGAAGATAACGTTGTAGATGGGGTATTGGTAACCAAGACTACCACACAAATACTTACCCAAGCTGATGGAACCGTTGAGCCAAAACTAACTAAATCTGCTAATGTTACGTGTATACCTATAGATATAACCAATTCATCTATAGCTACACTCACGGCGACATTGCCTGTGCCTCCTGCAACTACGAAATCTCCTGTATCTACAGCAGCAATGGTTACTCCGACATTGACGCCTACAGTGGAAACGGTACCCATATTTACCCTTACGCCCACGCTTACGCATACCCTCATCCCTACAACAGCGTCAGCCACGTCGGTGATACAAAGAGATGGTAATACCTACTATGTGTCTTTGAGTGGCAACGATCAAAATCCCGGCACCCAGCAGCAACCATGGCGCTCGGTCCGGAAAGCCGCCAACACGGCTATAGCGGGTGATACCGTTATTGTACGTGAAGGATCCTACAAAGAAATGGTTGAGTTCCGCACTTCGGGTGTTGAGCGGATAGGCGTAAGCGATATCAGGTTGACAAATGGGAATATGGCGATATTTCCTGGCGCCCTGAATGATGTGCAGCCGGGTGATAGTCTCTATGTTTACTTCAGCCGGTACGGCAATAATGGCATCTATCTGATTACCGAGGTTGGGCATGATTATATACACGTGGCTGGTGCATCTTTCATTGAAGAAGCCGGCTCGGTAAGAGCGTCAATTGCAACCCCAGTGAAATTCCAGGCAGCCGCAGGCGAAGCAGTCACTCTCGATTTGAATTTTGAGGATAGCCGAGGCTCCCCTGCCCGGTTCATGTCGGTGAGTTATGTCGTGTTGGATGGTTTCCAGGTAACCCGAAGTTTGCATGCCGGCGTGAGTTTTGATCGCTCTCATCATAATGTCTTTCAAAACGGTGATATCTTCAATAATGGGCGGCCGGGTGTCTATATATTTAATGGAAGTACTTACAATATGATTGTGGGCAATCGTATTCATAATAATGGTGTGTATGGACCGGGAGAGGCTGTCTATATCGGGAAAAGCCCACAGGATGGCGGCCCTGATTCTGCCCATGCCACACATGTGCTGGGCAATCATGTCTATAATGTTGCCGGAGATGAAGGTGCTGATGTGAAGCCCGGCATTCAGAACACTGTTATCGCACATAATGTGTATGAAAACTGCTCATCAACCTGGGGAGTGGTCATCATTGGTGACCAGAGCAGCAATAGTTTGGTTTATGGCAATATACTTCGCGGAAATTCCGGCTCGGATCGTTGGGCAGGTGCAATTACTGTCCATGGACCTGACAACCTTGTCTATAATAACCTGGTTATCAATAACAGCGGCCTCGACGGGATTTACCTTTTCAAGTTTCCAGGCAACAAAGTGTATCACAACACTGTCTATGGTCACGACGTGGGTATTGGTTTTGATGGTATGGGACCGGGGCTTTCCGGCACCGAGGTTGCCAATAATTTGCTGAGCCAAAACCAGCAGCAAATAGCCGGAAATTCAGAAAATGCAGTGATAGACTGCAATCTGATTGATGGCGCGAGCCAGGTGCTGGGCACGAATCCGGTGCAGGCTGTCCCTCTCTTTGCAAATCCATCCGCTGGCGATTTTCGCTTGGCCGTCGGCAGCCCGGCAGTTGATATTTGCTCGGATCGGGGAATACACCTTGACATCAATCGCCTTTTACGCCCCATTGGTAACGGCTATGATATTGGTGCTTATGAGTATTCAGGAGGATAATGGCTGGAGCAGGGCATCTGTTTGGCGCGGTGAACCATGCTGTGTGTTGAGCCTGGCTGTACGGCGGGCAATGCTGCCGATCATTACGCCAATCTGGCCACTATATTCCGTAAGCAGCTCGACAGCAGGAGAAAACAAAATGCAACGCTCTAGATGGTTGTGGATGGTGATGGCTTTGGTTTCCTTGATGGTGGTTGGCTGTTCGGTTCCTGAGCCGACCGAGATGCTTCCGGGTACGTCAGGAACGTCGGACTTTGCTCAATTTCAGTTTGCCGGGTCTGTCGTGGCAGGCACTGGCAAGGTTGCTTTAGCTCAGCCCGCGGACTTGAGCTTTGCTGCTGCTGGTCAGGTGATTGAGTTAACTGTTGAGGAAGGTGACATTGTTGAGGCTGGGCAGGTGCTGGCGCGTCTTGACACAACCGTGATGGATGCTGCTCTGGCCCATGCGGAAGCTGAGCTGGCTGTCTTGCAAGCAGATCTGGCCAAGGTGCAGGCTGGTGCTTCTGACGAACAAATCCGTGAAGCGGAGCATCTCGTTGATTCGGCAGCCAGCAATATGTCTCTCTCGCTTGCTCAACGTAATGCCGAGACAGCGGCAGCCCAGGCGCGCCTCGATTATCTGCTGGCTTTGCCGCTGGCCGAGGATCTTGCGCTGGCACAGGCCGAGGTTCAAGAAGCGCTGGCGGCCGTGGAAGTAGCACAGGCAGAGCGCGCTCAAGCGACGATGGTAGCTCCTATTGCCGGCGAGGTGACCAAGCTGTTTATCGATCCATACGAGTATGTGAAGATAGGAGATGCAGTGATGCAGATTGGTGATACGAGTCACCTGAATATCGAGGTCATCGATCTGTCCGAGTTTGATATTGCCCGGATAGCAGTAGGCGATGAGGCCACTGTGATGTTTGAAGCATTGTCCGCTGTTGAGGTTCCTGGTACGGTGACAGCCATTATACAGTCTGATGCGATATTGGCAGCCTTTACTGTGATTGTTGAGATGGCAGCTATTCCGGAAGGCATCAGGCCGGGCATGTCGGCATATGTCGATATCGATATTTCAGGGTAAACGCGCAACTGCTGCTGAGTAGTTTCTCTGTATCAGACTCGTCCTAATACTGATTGCTGACGAGCGTTCTTGTCCCATTTGTCTATCCCTGTCGTTATATCATAGCCGAATGGGCCGTTTCGGCCTTTTACGCCATTGCCGGGAAGCATCAGCCTTTGGCTTCTAATTTTTTGGGATGGTTCATTGGGTTGTGATAAAGGACGAGATATTTGTGGTAGTTAGGAAGACGCGAGATGTCTTCATGTTCATTGTGTAG
>JAFGMS010000392.1 GCA_016927375.1 Anaerolineae bacterium | reverse complement strand
ATTTTTGCCGGAACAGTACCTGAGAGAGATAAGCATCAAAGAAAGCCAGCACCCGCATCAGCCTCGACATCCCGAAGGAATTTCTTGAAGCTTATGAGTCTGGTCGGTGCAGCAGCAGTCGTTGCTATGGGCAATGTCCTGGACAGCATCACCTGGCCCTCTGATGAAGATGCCAGCAAGAACACGGACATTGTCAAAGTACCACCGACTGTCGACAACCCAAAGATCGAGCCCACACAAACTCAGGTGCTGCCACCGCCAACGGCTACCCCACAGACACTATTACAGCCAACTTCCATCCAGACAGATGCTCCAGTGGAGATATCGCTGCCAACCCCAACTCAGATAGCAACCCTACCTCCACCCCCGACCCTGGAGGAGACGTCGAGCCCCACTTGTATCGTGCGCTGCAGCCGCCAGTGTTCCTACCCGGGCCGCTGCCGCCGCTATGTGGATGTCAACCAAAACAACCTGTGCGACTTTGGCGAGTGCATGTGACATAAGAGCAGATCTTCAGCCAGCAGCGCTCAGATGTCAGCTCATGATACTGGCCGATATGGAGCGATGCGATCCCTCTGTGTATTGCGGCCTATTGCTTAAAATAGTAAGTCTGCGCCGCAATTTGTTGTATCATCCCACATTGTTAACTCATTGTTAACCCATTATTAACACTATCCGTGCTATACTTATTAGTAAGAAACAGGTTTAGTGTAAGTTGAAGAGGGGTAAAGAAATGGATACCGAAGCCCTCTTAGATGAATTAGAGCATGGACCTCTACAAATCGAGCAGATGAGCTTTGACAGCCTGGTGGATTCATCTGAAGACGCGCCATTTGTCTCCCATCATGCCCAGGCGCCAGGTGCCCGGAATGGTCACAGACACGCACCGCCACAAACACAGGCGGCGGTGACAGGTCGTCATCAGGATACACGCCTGTTCATGGCTGTTATGCTCAAGACCTTCGTCGAGATGATCGATGCCGGCCTGGTGCGCGATGCGCCTTTTCAGGTGCACCTTGGCACAGGCAAACAGTACGAGCCGGATATCACCTTTGTGGCGAATTCAAACTTTGACCGGGTGCATGATACGTACATCGAGGGCCCAGCTGATCTGATCGTCGAGGTGCTGTCAGAGGAGACCACCGCACGGGATCGCGGCGAGAAGTTCGTAGCCTACGAAGCAGCAGGTGTCCGAGAGTACTGGTTGCTCGATCCATTGCGTGAGTTGGTTGATCTGTATGTTCTGGAGGCTGACGGCTGGTTTACCGAGTATCGCTCTGATACAGCGGGAAGAATGCGTTCCCGCGTGCTCAAAGGCTTCATGCTGGACACCAACCTCCTTTGGAAGAAAATCCTACCCACCACGGTCGAGTCGGTTGAGATGGTTCAGGTAATGGTCAGCCAGAGATAGACATCACATGCCATCATCTTCGGAAATCACGACAGCCGCGAAGATGCTTCGCGGCTGTTTGGCCTCATGGGAAAAATCCTCAAAGAATGATCGCTTATCTATCACGCCTCACGTTTCATCTCTCATCCCTCTTTATCTGCGTTCTGATGCCCCCGCCACACGCGCCCGATCCAGCGCAATAGCAATATAATCCGCCAAGCTGTCGATCAAGGTGAACTGCTCGTTGGACGAGAGGTCGGCCGGAAGGGATAGAGCCAGCACACCAAAGACGGTGTTTCCAGCTGCTAGGGGAACACAAAGAGGAACCACCATGCGATCAGGATCTCGTGCCTGCTGCTGCCCGGCCGTTGGCTGCATAGAGCGGATGGCTTCCCAGGCCAAGGGATGTTGAATCGGCTGTTTGAGCAATTGTGCTCGGCCGCCGACATAAGAAGCACGGGTAACCAGTGTCCGGCCATCCTCATCGATCAAAATTAGCGCGACATCTTCCGCCGCAGAAAGAGAAGCTGCGACTTCAACAGCGCTGACAAGCAGTGTATCGACATCCGGTAGGCTGGCAACAAGCTTGCCCATCTGGTAGAGCATCGCTCGCTGCTTGCGCAGGCGCACCTCTGTTAGAGCGCGCTTTAACGCCGACAGTAGCTCCTCTTCAGTAAACGGCTTGATTACATAATCGCGCACACCCAGGCGGAAGACCTCAATGGCGATTTCCTCCGAGCCGTAAAAGGTCATCAACACGACCGGGATGGCAATGCCCTGCTCTTTCATCCTATTGAGCAGGCCGACGCCGTCCAACCTGGGCATTTGCAGATCGAGCAGAATCAAATCAGGCGGGTCGGCCAGGATGACATCGAGGGCTTCCAGGCCATCTCGCGCTTCCACATATCGATAGTTATTAGGTCGCAAAATGTAATTGATGACGAAGTCGCGCATGTCTGCGCCATCATCGACTACTAAGATACGTTCACTGCTCACGGTGCCCTACCCCAACTTGACATGCTTGCTTCGATTGCTGCCAGTATAGCACGGGTCGTTTCCTGGGACTAGCAGCGGTAGAGAGCACAATCAGTGCCATCGATGTGTATTAGTAGCTGCTCTACGGGCAAGGCAGTACCGCGATTGGATTCCTTTGCGACCGCACGTGTGATACACTGAACAGCAGAATCGCCAGGTACTTCTATTCACCAGTTATGCTTGGAAAGGGGTCTTGCTCGATGCGAACAAATATTGTTCTGACATTAACTGGCACGGATCGGGTTGGCATCGTTCATGATATCACCGAGCTGCTGCTCAGTCTGAGCGGAAACGTGGAGGCCAGCCACATGGCCCGGCTGGGTGGCGAGTTTGCTATGTTGATGCTCGTCTCTATACCCTCAGAGCAGCTTGCCAACCTGGATGAGGCCACTGGGGTTCTGGCAGCTCAGGGGTACAAGGTAACAACTACCAGGACCACACGGCCCCATACCGAAATCTGCCCGGACGGATCATGCTACCAGATCGAAGTCCGGGGCGCTGACCACCAGGGGGTCCTTAACCAGGTCGCTCATTATCTATCACAGCGTGGTATCAACATAGAAACTTTGGAGGGAAAAACTGCTCGGGCCCCCATCAGCGGTACTCCCCTATTTTCATTGGTTGCCCATGTTGTCGTGCCACCCAGCTTACCCGAGCAGGATTGGATGACCGGTTTGGAAGATATAGGACAGCATCTGAATGTTGATATCGCGGTATCGGCTGCAGAGAAACGTTACGATATCTGATGGTCAAACAAGTTTGATGGTCAAACAAGTTTGATGGTCAAACAAGTTTGATGGTCAAACAAGTTTGATGGCCAAACAAGTTTGATGACCAGACAAGTTTGATGACCAGACAAAGAATCAAGCACCCGGCTGGCTGCCGGGTGCTTGTCTAAGCTGCTATAGTTAATGCCATGCTCTACAGGCGCTCGAAAAACCACCTACTGAAAACTAACCATCACATCGGTCAGGCCATCGGTTGCACTGATGGTGATCGAGACATGCTCGTCTCCGCGTGAGAACTCAAGCATATATATTCCGGAAAAGTCGCTGGACTCGCCTGCTGTCCAACCTTCCATAGGCAGCTGTGTCTGGTAGAAAGTGACGACGTCTGCCGGAGGCGAGGCCGTCTTGTAAGATAACATACTGGCTATAGAGTTCACTTCGCTGGCGTCGGGCATCTTGGGGAAGTCTGAGCCGATTGGCGCCTCACAGCCGCTGGGAGGCTGAATATCAACTGGACCATTAACATCCAACAAGTCATATGTCCAATCTATGTGCCCCATGCCGCTGCCTAGTGTCACCAGTGTGCCGTCCGCAGACAGCGTTTCACGCACCACATAACCACCATCGACTGCAAGCCAGATATCAACTGTGTAGTTGCTCAGACCAACCAGCACTGCTTCGACAGGCGTCACCCGATAGTGGCGAGCCATCACACCGTTGACCATTTCGTCCGGGCGGATGCGTTGGGCCTTACTTAGATCGTTCCCTCCCAGGAAGGAGTCGGGCGAGATGGGTGGCCTTTGCTCAGGCACACTGTCTTGCTGTGAGAAAGTGAGGCATTGTTGACCTCCGCTGCCATCGTCGGTAACAATGTAGCTCACCTCGCCAATCTGAGCTATTTCAGAGCTACCTCCACTAGTGCCCTGTGTTCCTTCCCACTTGATATACGAGGCTGACGGATTGGACGAGAATGCCTCATTTACCGTGAGCGTCTCATTAACCTGATTGCCGTTTTCATCGGTGCCGCTGTAAGACAAAGCAAACGATATCCGGTAGCTGGATAGGCCGGTGACATCGGTGCCGGGGTAGACGAGCATTTCCTCTTCCTCACCGGTTCCTGCACTATCCACCTCATCTCCACCTGGTAGTACTTCCTCCAAATCGGGCACACTTGAGCCGCACGCCAGTCCCGCCAGCAGCAGGACTGCTCCAACCATTAGCGTTATGTACCAACACTTCTTAATCATTTTCCATTCCTCCATGGTTTCAACCGGACATTAAGTGTAACTACTCAGCTCTCAGCTTTCAGCGATTGACTGTTAGCTTTTGGCTGTGAACTGTAAACTAAAACTGCAAAACCGCTCAAGTAACCCTGTAAGACAATCCTTAGCCGTGACGGTCGGATCGAAATCCGACCTACGATACCTGCCCACCAAATATGACGGCTATCACAACCAATTCTATGAGCGTCAGGATAGGTATCGGTAACAGCAACAAGGGGTAATGCCTAAAACTCACCACCAAGCGATTTGATGTTTAATCGCCCAGCACTCACAACTGTTCGCAAGTAACGCCCCATCCATAGCTGAGCACTTCCTGTGCCGGCAACCCAGTGCTCCTGCGACATCACTTAACATGATGCTGGCAAGTATAGCACGAGTTGCTTGTTACTACTGTGATCGTCAGTATAACGGGCGTAGTTCAACTTGGCGGGAGCCACGGCCGAAGAAGACCTGCCGAGACAGCTACTGCATGAGCAGCATGCCTCCCATCATCTTCCGGACATCTTCCCGTGTCTTCCCTTCATCCTCCCTGTTTCACGGTGAAATCAATCCTCTCGGAAGCCTGGGAAAACCGGTTGATCTTCGCAGCGTATCCCCCTCAACCGGAATAGACCCCAGGTAACTCTCAGCTCTTAGCCTTTAGCTTTTCAAGCTTCAAGCTGTGACTTGTGACTCAGGTTGCGAACTCGTCACGTTTCATGTTTTACGAGATGGTTCATGACTCTGTGATGTGCGAGGGCGTTATTTGAAAACTGATTGCTCACTCAATACTGCACCAGCAATTCCCGCTTTGGAAGTTTACCGTTGGAATTACTGATGCAATCTTCTGTTTTTTCTCTGCGCTCTCTGCGTTCTCTGCGGTGAAACAGCTTTCTCAGGGCGCATTAT
>JAFGMS010000391.1 GCA_016927375.1 Anaerolineae bacterium | reverse complement strand
CTCCTTCAGGTTTGGTTTGATGCATCAACCTTATCCAACGTTTTCCCTCTCTACAAGCCCTTTCTCTTCTAGTGTCGGGTGACTAGGGATCTATCAGTCTGTTAAGCTCTTCTCTGCTACATGATTGCATCCTTGAACAGAGAAACTTTTTTATCTCTTGAAGCAGTAATGAATCAAGAATAGCGGAGCATCATTTTGAGAATCGTCTATCTATTACACTATAATGATGGCCCTATAGGCGGGGTCTTTCATAAGGTGATAGGCCAGGTTACTCAGTGGGTGTTGAAGAATGCTGAGGTTGCCATTTTCTTACTCACCCGAGAAACTGATAATTCGTTTTGGACCGAAGCGGCAAAAAATATCCCTGTCTTTTCCTATAGCTATATCAATAGCTATACCAACTTGAGCAGCCGCCTTCGACAGACAGCACAGATCGTCCGAGACATACAGCACTGGCAGCCTGACCTCGTTTACTTTCGCCACGATCTCTACTATCCTCCCTATCATTCTCTGTTGCATGCAGTGCCAGTGGTTCTCGAGATCAATGGGGACGACCTAAGCGAGTTTCAACTACAGCCTAAGCTACGCAATTTATATAATCGTGTTACTCGTAGTCTCCTGTTCAGTAATGTGAAGGGAATGGTTTTTGTGTCACAAGAAGTGAGCGAAAGAGCTCACTTCTTACGCTACGGTAAACCGAGAGTTACCATTGCTAATGGTATTGATTTGGAGCAATACCCCAACGTGCTGACGGCGCCCTGCAATCCTGAGCCTCGCCTGGTATTCTTGAGTTCAGAATGGGTTTCCTGGGAAGGTGTAGACAAGATCCTGTGGTTGGCTTACCATTTCCCCGATTGGCATTTTGATTTGATTGGCAAAAAGACAAACAATCTGTTTTCTGAGCCACCTCCTAATGCAACGCTATATCCTCCCATGCACCGCGCTAAATATGAAGCGATCCTTGGCCAAGCAGACGTTGCAATTGGGGCTTTGGCATGTGAGCGTGTCGGTATGCATGAGGCTTCATCCCTGGGTATTCGAGAATGTCTCGCCTACGGTATCCCCTGCATGGTTGGATATCATGAGACCGATTTTGACACACCCAAAGACTTTTTGCTTGAGCTGCCTAGCACCCCCGATAATGTCACTGAGAATGTTGCTCTCATTGCGCAGTTTGTCATTGCTTCCCAGGGACAGAGAGTGCCTCGTGGAGAAATCTGTCACCTGGACAATTCTGTCAAGGAACAAGCCAGACTCAGATTCTTCTCTGAGGTGCTTGATAATGGTTGATAGTTGTAACAATCCGCTTTGTGAGCTTAAAGCCCAGCCGCAGTAGACAAACGATCCTAGCCTATGATGGGGTTGTTTTTCAGCAACTATAGACTAGACTTTCTTCACCATGTTCAGACTTTCACTGCCTGACTTTTCTAACTCTGGCAACCTCTACACAGGAGATATAGATATGAACGTTCGTATTCACCCGACCGCAGAAGTGTCTGATGGAGCCCACATTGGTGAAGGAACTTCGATCTGGAACCATGCTCAGGTTAGAGAGAATACATCGCTGGGCAAGAACTGTGTCGTCAGCAAGGGCGTCTATATCGACTTTGGCGTTTCAATCGGGGATAACGTGAAGATACAGAACTATGTGTCCGTCTACCATGGTGTGACCATCAAGAATGGCGTCTTTGTAGGGCCTCACGTCTGCTTCACCAATGATCTCCGCCCACGTGCTATCAATCCTGACGGTACGCTCAAAAGTGCTGATGATTGGGTGCTCAGCGAGACGATCATAGAGGAAGGCGCAGCATTAGGCGCCAATTCCACGATTGTCTGTGGAGTTACTATAGGTAAATGGGCTATGATTGGCTCAGGCAGTGTGGTGACACGAGATATTCCCAACCATGGTTTGGCTTGGGGTAACCCTGCGCGAATACAGGGTTTTGTGTGTGCTTGTGGTAACAGGCTTGCAGAAGTTGGTGATAATCAATCTTCATCGGATGTCGCGAGAATGCATTGTGTAAAATGCCACAAAGAGGTTATTATCCCCCGCGAGGACTATCAACTCTTGAACAAGTAAAGGCCTACAACACTATGATCCCTATTTCAAAACCACTCATCGGTGATGCCGAGAAAAATGCTGTTATGGAAGTGCTCGATTCCGGGATGCTGGCCCAGGGTCCGCGTACGGCACTCTTTGAAGATCGATTCGCGGCAACTTGTGGCACCAAACATGCAATTGCCACGTCTTGTGGTACAACTGCCTTGCATATTGCGTTGCTTGCGCATGACATTGGTAAAGGTGATGAGGTCATTACGACGCCTTTTACCTTCCAGGCCTCGATCAACAGCATCCTTTTTGTTGGTGCAAAGCCGATATTCGTTGATATAGAAGAGGAAACCTTCAACATCAACCCGGATTTGATCGAGTCTGCTATTACCCCTCGTGTGAAGGCAATCATGCCGGTTCATCTGTACGGACATATGTGCAATATGGACGCCATTATAGACATAGCCCAAAGACATGATTTGTTTGTAATCGAAGATGCGGCCCAGGCTATTGGTGCGGCTTTCAACAGCAGATGTGCAGGCAGCTTTGGTTCGGGATGCTTTAGTCTGTATGCCACTAAAAACGTCATGAGTGGTGAAGGCGGCATGATTACCACAGACGATGAGGCCGTTGCTCAACGCTGCAAGATGCTGCGCAACCATGGAATGCAGAGACGCTATTACCACGAAATGTTAGGCTACAACTTCCGTATGACAGATCTACATGCGGCCATCGGTCTGGTGCAGATGGAAAGGTTGGAAGAGTTCACTGCCAGGCGCCAGGCTAACGCTGCATACTTAAACTCTGAAATCAGGAACCTCATCACACCGAAGGTGCATAGTGGGTACAAGCACGTTTGGCATCAGTACACCGTCAGAATGCCCGGCAAACCCAAGGATGGTCTGGCTCGTGATGCTGCCGTCAAGCAGTTGAATGAGGCAGGAGTGGGTACTGGTATCTTCTACCCAATTCCAGCACACAAACACGGCTATCTGCGGGATTATGGCGTTGAGGCGGTCTCCCTGCCCGTTACTGAACAAGTAGCAAATGAGGTCTTCTCTCTACCGGTCCATCCACAGCTTAGCCAGGAGGACCTCGAGACTATCGTAACAGAGGTGAATAGACTATGAGAGTTGGCGTAATCGGTGTTGGCTCAATGGGGCGTAATCACGCGCGCATCTACGCTGATTTGACAGGTGTTGAGTTAGTCGGCGTCGCGGACCAGAATATGCCGGCAGCAGAGGCAGTTGCCCGCCAGTATAACACGCAAGCATACTCAGATTATCTTCAACTTCTCGATGATTGTAACCCGGACGCAGTCACTGTTGCCGTCCCGACTGTCGATCACCTTGATGTAGCACAGCAGATTATCGGGCGTGGCATCCATCTGCTGGTTGAGAAGCCAATAGCTTTCTCAGTAGAAGAGGGCGAGAAGATCATCACTGCAGCAGAGCAGGCGGGCGTAGTACTCATGATCGGTCATATTGAGCGTTTCAACCCGGCAGTCATAGCGCTCAAAGAACGGTTGGCTAATGATGAGGTGGGCCGAATCTTCCAGCTTGATGCCCGTCGGCAGGGTCCTTTTCCGGCACGCGTCAAAGACGTAGGTGTGGTGATTGATCTGGCTGTTCACGATGTTGATGTGATGCGCTATGTGACAGGTGCCGATATCGTGCGTGTTTTTGCCGAAACCGAGCGCCGCATTCATAGCACTCACGAGGATTTGTTGAGCGGCCTGTTACGTTTAAGCGATGGGGCAGTAGGTACACTGACCATCAACTGGCTCACACCAACCAAGATACGCGAGCTATATGTTACAGGCGAGCGAGGAATGTTTCGTGTTGACTATTTGACGCAGGATCTCTACTTCTTCGAGAATGCGACCGCACAAGATGGCAGCTGGGAAACTATCAAGATGCTGCGTGGGGTGAGTGAAGGCTGCATGATCCGTCACGTGGTAGCAAAAAAGGAGCCATTGCGGATCGAGATTGAGTCGTTTATAGCGGCAGCTTGTGGAGACACTCCTGTGGCGGTTACTGGCCAAGATGGGCTGAAGGCCTTGGCGATCGCTCAAGCCATTGTCAAGTCAGGCAGGGAAAACCAGACTGTCTCGTTATGAACGGGAGCATTCAGGTGATAGCTTAAGATATGAAAATAAGAGAACTATTGGACAAGATACAGCAAAAACACGCGCTGATAGGTGTAATCGGGCTAGGCTATGTAGGCCTTCCTGTGGCATGCATGTTTGCCGATAAAGGTTTTCAGGTTGTTGGTGTAGAGATACGCGCCGATCGGGTTGCCGCGATCAATGCCGGGCAAACCCCCATCGAAGGTGAGGAGCCAGGGCTGGCCGAGTTGCTGAACAGAGTGACTCAGAACGGCAGCTTCCGTGCCACGACAGAATATGCCGAGCTTTTGAGTGCAGACGTGATCCTGCTCGATGTCGAAACACCCGTCGATGATACAGATCACAAACCACGCTACACTGCGCTGAAGGCTGCTTGTCAAAGTCTGGGACCGGTGCTCAAAGAGAGTGCATTGGTCGTTGTTGAGTCGACCGTTGCGCCAGGGACGGTGGATAACATCGTTCGCCCTCTTCTGGAAGAGGCATCCGGTAAATGCGCCGGTCGCAACTTCCTGCTCGGCGTGTGCCCCGAGCGAGTGATGCCTGGCAAGCTGTTGGCCAACCTGTGCTCACTCAGCCGTGTCTGTGGGGGTGGGACAACGGAGACTTCTGATCTAATGATCAAGCTGTACCGTCACGTTGTCGAGGCAGAGTTGGATGCCACTAATATCATCACTGCAGAGATGGTCAAGACCACGGAAAACGCCTACCGTGATGTAGAAATTGCCTTTGCCAACGAGGTAGCAAAGATATGTGAGGCCAATGGAGCTGATGTATGGCGTGTCCGCGAGCTGGTTAACAAAAGCCCTTACCGGAATATGCATCTGCCTGGCGCAGGTGTTGGAGGGCACTGTATTCCTAAAGATCCCTGGCTGTTGGCCTATGCCGCCGAAAACAAGGTCCCCTTGAAGTTGATTCCTACCGCTCGCTCAATCAATGATGCAATGCCCTCCCATGTGGCTGATATGGTGGCCGCGGAATTGACAGCCGTGGGGCAAGAGCTACCTGGCGCACAGGTGGCTGTGCTGGGATATGCATACTTGGAAAACAGCGATGATACACGCAATAGCCCAAGTGAGATGCTGGTAGCTCACTTAAAAGAGATGGGAATGATACCAGTTGTACATGACCCTTGGGTGGCAGAATACCAGGGAGAGTTGTTGGAAATGGTCCGGGGATGCGCTGCGGCCATCCTTATGGTCAAACACGAGGCTTATCGTCATCTCGACCTATCAGCCATGCGAGCAGTGCTCAGAACGCCGATTTTCGTCGATGGACGTGGCTTCTATGACCCTGAGACCGTTCGAGCTGCCGGTCTTACTTATCGAGGTATAGGACGAGGTTAGCTTGAAGATCGTTTCGATTGTTGGTGCTCGCCCACAGTTTATCAAAGCTGCCGCCATCAGCCGGGTGCTGCGTAAACGGCATACTGAATTTCTGGTGCATACAGGTCAGCACTATGACTCCTGCATGTCTTCAGTTTTCTTTGAAGAGCTGGGTATCCCAGAGCCAGATATCAACCTGGGTGTGGGTTCTGGTTCTCATGGCAAGCAAACGGGAGCCATGTTGGCGGGTATTGAGGCACTTCTGATAGACCAGCGTCCAGATTGGACGTTGGTCTATGGTGATACCAATTCGACGCTGGCAGGGGCGCTGGCTGCAGCCAAACTTCACATTCCGGTTGCGCACGTAGAGGCAGGCCTGCGCAGCTTCAACCGGGCCATGCCGGAGGAAATTAACCGGGTAGCGGCAGACGTGCTGTCTAATCTGTTGCTCTGCCCTAGCCAGATTGCCATCGACAATCTGGCCGCAGAAGGGATTTCCAAACATGTATATCTGGTTGGCGATGTGATGAGCGACAGCCTGACCTATGCTGCCACACGTTCACGGAAGCAGTCGACGATCCTTGAGCAGATAGGCCTGCGTTCCGGCGAGTATCTGTTAGCCACTGTTCACCGAGCCGAGAATACTGACGATGAGTTTCGCTTACGCTCTGTGTTGCATGCCTTTGAGGATCTGGGCGAAGCGCTTGTCTTCCCGGTTCATCCGCGCACGCGGAAGGTGATTGACAGGATCAACTACACACCACCTGATCACATTCACCTGATCGGGCCTGTCGGCTACTTGAATATGGTCATGCTGGCACAGTCAGCACGTATGATCCTGACTGACTCGGGAGGGCTTCAAAAAGAGGCTTACTGGTTGAAGGTGCCGTGTATCACCTTAAGAGAAGAGACAGAATGGGTTGAGACGGTGCAAGTGGGGTGGAACATCATAGCAGGGACGGAGAAGAGTCGCATCATTGATGCTGTCCAAACATTCACCCCTCCGGCGGAGCATCCTCCTCTCTATGGAGATGGGCAGGCAGCCGCACGCTGCGTGGTAGCTTTGGAAAATAGGTAAGATTCCTTCTTCCTCTTCCCGGCCCGGAAGGTTAGAATACCTCTACTTATCCTCTGGCTTATCCGGTTTTTCCGGCTTATCCTCTTTATCCGGTGGTCCGCCGCCCGGCTTGTCCTCTTTGTCCGGCGGACCCTGCCCCGGGTGATCGTCGCCATGCTTGTTGATGGCCTCAAGGGCTTTATCACGTCCCTTGCTTGATGCCTCCAAGGCGCGCTCGATGCCCTTCTGGGCCTGTTCCGGCACCTTGTCCAACAATACTTCTAACCGGGCCTGATGCTTTGAAAGTGACTGGTCAACCAGTTGGCTAAGGGCCTCTTCCTCCTGCTCGCCCGTCATTCCGGCCAATTGGGTTATATCAGACACGGATTGATCATAGTTGTTGAGGGCCACTTCAAGATCTTCTGTATCTCCTCGCCGGGTCAGATCCTCGGCTTCCTCCAGACGCTCGTCGGTCAAGGCGACCTGAAGCCGGAGCAGCTGGTTGGGGTTCCTGGTCACCGATATTCTTACCTGCTCAACACTCCGGTCGATCCCATAAAGCGGATCGCCTGGAGAGGCGCTGTCAGAAGCGTAAACCACACCAGTCGTGCAGGCCGAAAGGGCAGCAAACAATCCAAGCGCAGCCGGCAAGGTCGCCCATCTTCGGGGTGAAAATGTCCAAAGAACGGGTTTCTTATGTAAGGTAGGCTTCCGTCTGCTGGTTTGCAGCCGCTTCTTCAGGCGCTCAGAGGCTTCTGCTGTGAATTGGGTCGACGGGGTGATTGCCTGGGCCTCCTGCAAGCGCACAGCGACCCGCAGGGATTGAGCAAGCATATCCCTGTGATCCGGATAGTGTGCTAAACAATCCTCAATAGACCAGCCTTCCGTCTTGATCTTAGCAAGGCAAATGTCCAGGATTGTGTCTAGTTCGGTAATATTTTCGGCCATAGCGATCTTCTCAGCCGCCTAAATGCTTATTGAGCATTGCCAGCGCGCGATGCTGGATAACCCGTGATGCTGCTTCACTCTTACCAATAATCTCGGCTACCTCCTTGTGAGATAAGCCATCGACAAAACGCAACACGACAACTAACTGTTCTTCCTCACCGAGTCTCTGAACGGCTTCTGCCAGAACACCGGCTTCCTGGTTGAGTACGATGACATCCTCCGGTAGAGGCGGTGTCGCCGGGTCCTCTTGCAGCTCCTCATCAGCAAGCGCCAGCGGTTTTCGCTTGCGATGGTAATCGATGACAAGGTTGTGGGCAATGCGATACAGCCAGCTCTTAAAAGGATGCTCGGTGATCCGGTAGCCGGGTAAAGCCTCCCACGCTTTGACAAACACATCCTCGGTCAGGTCTTCGGCTTCTGCCGCGTTCCCGACACGTAAGAAAATATAACGGTAGATGGGTTCCATGTAGCACCGGTACAAGACACCGAATGCATTGTCATCACCCTTAATGGCCCGGGCCACAAGTTTAGTCTCGTTATTGCTGAATGCCGGATCTGCTGTGGAAGCCATTATTCTACTCTTATAACGAAGAACGCCCGAGTTCTGTTACAAATCCAATGACCACATCGAAACGCTGTGCCCGGTGGGTTTAAAGCCCAGACTTGCATAAAGTCGCTGTGATACAATATTGTCCGCCTGGGTATTGACCGTAATCTTGGTGATGTTGCGTTCCGCAAAGAAGCACAGCACGTCGCCCACCAACAGTTTGCCCAAACCCTGTCCCCTTACTTCAGGCTTCACCGCCAGCCGGGCCAGATGCCCGGCATCGATGTACCATGTGCTGAGCTGGTACCCCAAAACGTCCCCGGCCAGCTCGATGAGCGTAAAGGTGGAAGCCTGGCACTGTGCCGTTTCCAGCGCATCGTGGCTGTGCTGCCACAGCGGGTGAAACGAGGCTGTATCCACCCGGACAACAGCATCCAAATCGACGCTGTCCACAGGCCTGATCAGCAGGGGAGGCGTGGGTGGAGACGGCATAGGGCCAGTGTTACGCTGCAAAGTGACGACCGTGTTAGCGAGCTGAAAGCCCCAATCGGCTACAATATGCTCAATCCACGGCTCGACTGCCAACAGGCCGATTTGCCTAACGCCCTCCGCGGCCAGATCGGCTTGCAGCGCCTCCCACAAGGCATCGAGCGCTGGGCTATGTTCATCGATGGGAGGTAGGGCCAATCGCAGCCAGGCTACTTTGGGGCCTGACAAGGGAATATGAATGGCAGCGCCCAGCAAGGCCTGCACGATCTCATTGTCCTGTATCACCCAACAGCGTAAGAGCGGGTCGGCCAGCAAGGCGGGTAGGCTTTGCCAGTCAAGATGCATGTGGCGCAGCGGCGCAATGTTGAGCAGCTCGACGATCTGCCGATGCTGAGACTTTCTGAGAGGTGATGGTATGCAATCGCTCTTAGGGCGGTGTACCAGGTTGGACAAACGACAATTGATTGACATCGCTTCTTCTTTACGCACCATTGAGTTGGTTGAGACAAGGATAGTCTGAACTACCTACAATGACAAAACGGTGTAAGTATAAGCTTGTTGCTGATGGCAATATAGCATACGGCTGTTATGCATCGCGCATCCCTTATGCTGTATGCCTGAGGCTCTGTCATTCTCTAAACCCGGATCGGCCTGCTCTCATCCAGCACAGGAGCTGGATGCAGAGCGGTCCCATGCATCGAAACGAGACAACTATCCCCCGAAGCCGACACCTATCTCGTGCTCTTTGCCAGCCTTAATTGTTCAAATCTCGATTTGCTTGCGCGCAGAGTTGTCAAATTCCTATCGCTCGACAGCGGCCGTCTGTGATAAAATCCGGTGGCTATGGACGTCAATGTAGAACATTCTGACGCTGTATTGGTGACCAACACGCCCTCTGAAACAGAGCATCTTGGTGAGCTGTTAGGTGCTCACCTAAGAGGAGGCGATGTTTTGTGCCTCTCCGGCACCCTGGGAGCCGGTAAGACCTGTCTGGTGCGCGGATTGGCGCGAGGCTGGGGGGCCATCGAGCACCCAACCAGCCCAACCTTCACTCTGATCAACGAATACCGGCATTCAAAGGGCTCGCAGCGCTTCTATCATGTAGATTGCTATCGTCTCTCTGGGGCCGCCGATGCCTGGACGACGGGCCTGGAGGAGCTTTTTGACCCGGCCAACGTGGTTACCATCGAGTGGCCCGAGCGCATCCTGGAGATACTGCCGGCCGAGCATCTATGGGTCGACATCCGCGATCTGGGCGACACCTCCCGCGAGCTCACACTGGCCGCTTCCGGGCATCGAGCGTTGGACTTGCTGCGCTCGATCTGGCAGGGGTGAGTTTCCCTGATCGGTATTGGCGACTGGCTGCAGCATAGAATATCGTTGCGAACGTCTCTAATCTTGTTTACGATGAACCTGTGTGGGATGAGTCGATAGCAGTACGTCGGCGATGCGCTCGGCCGCATGGCCATCGCCGAAGGGCGATGCGGCGTTCGCCATGGCGTCATATTCAGCCTCATTGTGCAGCAGCTTTTCGGCTTCAGCGATAATCGACTTCGTATCTGTGCCTACCAGCCTGGCTGTACCCGCATCGATGGCCTCCGGCCGCTCAGTGGTGCTGCGCATCACCAGCACGGGTTTGCCCAGCGCCGGGGCTTCCTCCTGTATTCCCCCCGAGTCGGTGATGATCAGCGTCGAGCGTTTCATCAGGTGGACGAAATCAGGGTATGGCAGTGGATCGAGCAGGTGTATACGCTCGACACCGTCGAGGATGCGGTAGACCGGTTCTTGTACATTGGGATTGAGATGCACCGGGTAGATCAGGCGAACAGTGGGGTTACGCTCAACGATCTGCTGCAGCGCCAGGCAGATCGACTCAAAAGCCGGACCGAAGCTCTCCCGCCGGTGGCCGGTAACCAGGATCAGGCGCTCTCCCGGCCGGTCAACCGGCAGCCCAATATCGAGCTGGTAAGGCTGGGCAGCCGTCCACTGTAGCGCATCGATGACTGTATTGCCCGTCAAGTAAACAGCTTCAGGCCTGGCCCCTTCCGCCAGCAGCGCCGAACGAGCTGTCTCGGTCGGGACAAAGTGGAGGTTGGCCATCACACTGATCAAGTGCCGGTTGATCTCTTCGGGAAACGGGTTGTAGATGTCGTGGGTGCGCAGCCCGGCTTCGACGTGGCCAACAGGTATTCTGAGATAGAAGGCAGCCAGAGCAGCTGTCATGGCTGTCGTGGTGTCGCCCTGAACGACCACGACGTCAGGCTGCACCTGTTCAAGCGTTGGGGTGAGCATGTCGAGCGTGCGGGTAGTCAACTGTGCCAGTGTTTGCCCGGGCTGCATCAGATCAAGATCGTAATCGGGCTCAACCCGGAACCAGTCCAATACCTGATCGAGCATCTGTCGGTGCTGGGCAGTGACGCAGGTGACGGCATCGGCGCCGGGCCGCTCTTTCAAGACATGAACCAGCCGGGCCATTTTGATGGCCTCCGGGCGGGTTCCAAAGATCAGCAATATTCGTGTCATCGGTTACCTCGTTCTATTTGGGAGATTGTGTCAGGGCAGCGGATATGTGTCAAGCGATGGTTGCGCGCTGGCACGTGAAAACGTTGGAGTGTTGAACGGCCCACCTTGTCCCGGCGCGTCGCATAGGGTGGTCGAGTGCTTGCACACTTGCCGATTGCCTTCCATGTGCTGAAATGTGCGAATCGTGCTATCATCGCCTCTCTGTGTGCACAGAGACCCAAACGCTGCTGCGCACTCTGCTACAGAATCGTCACGGACATCACATCGAAGCCCCTAAGTTTGGATATGGGGCTTGTGGTATGTCTGGTTGTTCTGTCTATGAAGCTTTCTGGGGGGTGAAGAGGATCTGTGTTAGTTCTGCAAATACTCTATATGATCAGCGCGATTGCCGTATCGCTGATAGGGTTTAATGTGCTGGTTTTATCCCTGGTCTATCTTTGGCACCGCCATGATGAGGCCCCGCTGCCTGATGTAGAGGAGACCGCCTTGCCTTCGGTGGTCGTTCAGCTGCCGATTTACAACGAGCGAGAGGTCGTCGAGCGGTTGATTGAGGCAGCCGGTAGGCTCGACTACCCTCGCGACCGGTTCGCCATCCAGGTGTTGGACGATTCGACGGACGATACTTCTAATGTAGCCGCCCTGGCCGTCGAGCGGGTCCGCTCAACGGGCGTATCTATCGAGCATATACGGCGGGATGTACGGACCGGCTTCAAGGCGGGAGCGCTGGCTTACGGTCTCAAGAAGACCGATGCCGAATTCGTGGCCGTCTTCGACGCCGATTTCATCCCTGAGCCGGATTTCCTGCACCAGGTCATGCCCTATTTTCTGGATAACGCTCAACTGGGGTTGGTTCAGGCGCGATGGGGGCACGTCAATACCGATTACAGCCTCTTCACGCGGGCGCAGGCCCTGGCGCTCGATTTGCATTTCGTGGTTGAGCAGACAGCGCGTCATCGCGGCGGCTTGCTGATGAACTTTG
>JAFGMS010000390.1 GCA_016927375.1 Anaerolineae bacterium | reverse complement strand
ATTGGATTGTTGCCCTGCAAAGTCACAAATCGTACCCTACAATTAAGCCATCGCTCAAAATGAAAGTTTATGACCGTGCTGAGTATACAACGAATCGCTGCAGGCACTTCGCCAGAAGATAGACAAGCTGCAAACTATCACCACCGAGCTAGAGCGCGCCGATGCTTTGTTGGAAAGCACGGGCAATGAGCTTGAAGTCATGCTGGCCGAGATCAGCCAGCTTCAGTCAATGGGCGTCAAAGAAACCGCCGACCGGATCTCGGAGATAGCGGCCATGCTGCATGGCAAGTCGATGGAGATCCGTTCTTTTGGCAAAGAAATCGCCACGGTTTGAAAGGTCGAGGGTGCTTTTTCTAAAAGCGCCCTCATTTATCTTCATCGCGAGCATCGAGATACCAGCCATCAATTTCCCGTGCCTTCACCTTTCGACATACGCAAGAGTACGCTCGCCCGAATTTGTATGGGCGTATTCTCATGTTGAAGTCTGGCTGAGCAATTGCCCCATCTCTTAATCCCCTATTAACCAAAACTTAAACCACAGTTGAAGAGCCAATAACCTTGGCTTTTTACTATTTGGTTACTTTTACGTTTGCATGTTTTCAATATGGGCCAATTCACCGTCGTGATAAGTGATATTCCTGTAAGGTAGAGAAAATGAGCTTTCTTGAAATCAACAACCTACGTGTTGTTTACCCGAACGGTCATGAGGCACTCAAGTCGGTGAGCCTGCAAGCCGAAGCTGGAGAGATCGTCGCTCTGGTGGGCAGCTCAGGGGCAGGCAAGTCGACGCTGCTGCGTTGTGTTAACGGCCTCCAGCAGCCTGTTTCAGGCACGATCATATTGGATGGTGAGGCAATCACCGCCATGGATGAACAGCAGCTTCAGAAGTACCGCTGCTGCATCGGCTTCATCTGGCAAGAGTACAACCTGGTCGACCGGCTGCCGGTGTTGACCAATGTGCTCACCGGGAGGCTGGGACGCATGCAGGGCTTCCCCAGCCTGATAGGATATTTCAGCCCAGCACAGCGCGAGATCGCAGTGCGCAACCTGGAGCGGGTCAATCTGCTGGAGCGTGCTTTGCAGCGAGCCGATTCACTCTCCGGAGGCGAGAAGCAGCGTGTCTCGATTGCCCGAGCCGTCAGCCAGGACCCTAAGATCATCCTGGCCGACGAGCCGGTTGCCAGCCTGGACCCTGAGCTGTCCTGGCATGTCATGAGCGACCTGTCGCGCGTCGCCCGCGAGGATGGCGTGCTCACCTTGATCTGCATCCACCAGATCGATCTGGCCCGAGAGTTTGCCGACCGTGTCATCGGGATTGCACGCGGTGTGGTGACTTTCGATGGATCACCAAGCGAGCTCGACGAGGCGGCTCTGGATCGCATCTACAAGCTGAATCGTTCTACTGTCACACCAGCAGCGGCACCTGCTGGCGACGAATCTCGAAGGTCTAGCTCTAAAGCACCAAGAAAATCTTAAGGAGATATGCGTCATGGAAGTCGATATTGAAATGGAAGGTCGGATGTCCCGTTCAGCCGCACTTTCCAAGACCACTTTTGACAGCCGCGATCAGCTGCTTAACCCTATGCCACGTATTACTGTGAGCTCGATCGTGGCAGTGCTTATGCTCGTTGCCGTCTACATTTGGGGATTTAGAGGAACCAAGGCCGACCCCGCCGAGTTGGTAGAAGGCATTCCTAACATCATCAACTTCATCGTCCGCCTATTTCCTCCGGAATTTGCACTGAGCAAGAACCCTGTGGCATTACCCGCATTTGTGCAGTCCTGGTTTGGTGCTGAAGCGGCACTCCCTGTTCCAGAGATCATTTTCGCAATTATCGAAACCATCCAAATGGCCATCATCGGCACGACCTTCTCTGTGTTCCTCTCGATGCCCTTTGGGTTGCTGGCAGCCCGCAACACTTCACCACACCCGGCCGTCTACCAGAGCACACGCATGATCCTGAATATGATCCGAGCCGTACCCGAAATCATCTTTGCCCTGATCTTCGTGGCAGCTGTCGGTCTGGGACCATTCGGCGGTGTGCTGGCGCTGGCAGTTGGCTCAATTGGCTTCCTGGGCAAGCTCTACGCCGAATCAATTGAGGCCATCGATCCGCAGCAGGTACTGGCGCTGCGTGCAACTGGCGCCAACCCGCTGCACGTGTTCCGTTACAGTGTCGTCCCCCAGGCACTGCCATTGATCGCTTCTTACACTTTGTATCTCTTTGAACACAACGTACGCTCGGCCACCATTCTGGGATTGGTGGGAGCCGGTGGTGTTGGTTTCGTCATCACCAAGTACCTGGCTCTTTTCCAATACCGGCGGTTGATGGGTGCCTTGATCCTGGTGATCCTGACCGTAACGCTGGTCGACCGCCTCAGCGATCAGCTTCGCAGGCGCTTCACCTAGATGGTCGTCAACTTCACATCCCTACTTTGAATTCAAACGAGGCAACTATCCGTTTTGGAGGAATTGATGAAAACCGCAGGTAATAAATCACGATTGCACGTCCTTTTGCTCTGTCTGGTTGTGTTGGTAGTTGTCGTTCTCTCAGCTTGTGGCGCCAACGCCGCGCCTGAGGTCGTCGCGGCCGGCGATGAGTATGCCGACTGGCCCGAGAAGTTCGTGATGGGCTACTTCGCCGGCGATGACCCCAACAAAGTGCTCGAAACCAATGAAGAGTTCCGCGTATATATGCAAGAGAGCCTGGGTATCCCGGTCGAGATGATTACCGGTACCAGCTATTCGGCTGTGATCGAGGCCATGCGTGTTGACAAGGTGGATTCGATGGAAGTCGGCCCCTTCTCCTACACTCTGGCCGTGCAGGAAGCTGGCGCAGAAGCCCTGGCTGTTAATGTGGCTGCAGAGCATGACACTTATGATCCCGACCTACCTCCCTACTATTTCAGCATCATTTTCACCAAAAAAGGATCGGGAATCGCCAGTCTAGAGGACCTCAGAGGCAAAGACTTCAACTTCGTCGATCCGGCTTCCACCTCAGGGCATCTGATGCCTAAGACCTTGCTGATCAAAAACGGCATTGACCCCGATGAAGATATGAACACTGTCTTCGCTGGCAGCCATCCCACCTCGGTGCTTTCGGTATGGAATGACAAATCCCCCGCTGGTGCCACCTACGAGCAAAATATGCACGATCTGGCCGACGAGGGACAGGTGGAATACTGCACCTTCCCCGACGGGCAGCCGAGTAAGCTCCGCACCGCTGAAGAGATCAAAGCCAACTACGAGGCTTGCCCCGAGGGCAAACTGGTTGCGATTGCCTACTCTGATCCGATCCCCAGCACGCCTTTTGCCATCCGCTCGGATCTGCCCCAGAGCTTCAAGGATGCCGTCAAAGCCGCCTTGCTGGAGATCACCGATCATCCCGATCTGATCGCCCAGACCGGCCAGTGGTACGTCGATCCCACCGCCGAAATGGGTCTGGAGAATCTGGATGCTTTCTACGATCCCCTACGCGACGTTGCCAAGCTGCTCGATCTCGATTTGAAGTCCATGGACTGAAGACACAACACAAACCACCAATGGAGGAAATAGTTAGATGAAGACAGTAGGAAAGAATTCACGAATTTACATCTTGTTACTCTGCCTGGTAGTTCTGGCGGTCATGATGCTCTCAGCCTGTAGTGCCGATACCGCGCCTGATGTCGCCTCGGCCGGGGACACACAAGAAGCCTGGCCCGAGAAGTTCGTTGTGGGCTTCTTTGGCGGCGATGACCCCAACGACGTGCTGGAAAGCCAGGAGCCCTTCCGGGTCTACCTGGAGGAGCAGCTGGGTATTCCGGTTGAGATGTTCACCGGCACCAGCTACACCGCGGTGATCGAGGCCATGCGCGCCAAGCGCGTCGATGCCATGCAGGTTGGTCCGTTCTCTTACATCCTGGCCGCTCAAGAAGCCGGCGCCGAGGCGCTGGGAGCCGGCGTTTCTACTCGCGAAGAGCCCGCAGTCTACGACCCTGAGCTGAAAGCTCACTACTTTAGTGTGATCTTCACTAAGAAAGGCAGTGGTATCGACTCGCTCGACGATCTGGTGAGCAAAGACTTTACCTTCGTCGACCCGGCCTCCACCTCTGGCCACCTGATGCCCAAAACCCTGCTGATCAAGAACGGTCTCGATCCTGACAAGGACATGACGACCGTCTTTGCCGGCAGCCATCCTTCCTCTGTTATTGCAGTCTGGAACGACAAGGCTGATGCCGGAGCCACATACGAAAATAACATCTACACACTGGCCGATGAAGGTCAGGTCGAGTTCTGCCGCTTCCCCGATAACCAGACCAGCAAGACTCGTACGGACGAGGAGATTAAGGCCGTATATGACGACTGCCCGGACGGCAGTCTCGTCATCCTCGCCTACAGCGACCCGATCCCCAGCACACCCTTTGCCATACGCAGCGACATGTCCGACTCCTTCAAGGCTGCGGTTAAGGCCGCTTTGATGGATATCGTCAATCAGCCGGAGCTGATAGCCGCGAGGGCTAGCTGGTATGCCGATCCGTCAGAAGAGCTGGGCTATAAGCACCTGGATGAGTACTACAACGGCTTGCGCGACGTTGCCAAGCTGCTCGATCTCGATCTAAAGGCCATGGAATAGCGTTCTCCTTGATGCCCTGGCGGGCCATGCCGCATGTCATGCCTGCCAGGGCACTTTCTCGACAGATTGGGATGTGAGCCTTTGGGTTTGGCTCCATCAAACCTCTCTTCTTGATGGTACCGTGCTGTACTTCCTCTCCATCGTGCAGGTGGAGAGGAGGTTAAGGCCCAAGGAGAGAAGAGTGGACAAGTAGTATGCAAGTTTGCAGGTGACAAGTGGGCTGGCGATGGCTATTAGGATGTTTATCCGCTGGAAGCCATACGCTATCAGCTATACGCCATAAGCGGAGATTGCTTTACTATGACGCAATTACAACTTGAAGGCCTCGACCAGGCACATTGTCTCGATGTGCTGTCTCGGGCACAGGCAGAAGAAGTCAAACAGTTCGCCGAGGAGCTGATCCCGTCCTTGGGTGAGATCGAAGTGCTCTACAACCGCACCGGGTTAACTATGCTGCCGATGCAAGAGCCCGTAAAGGGAACGATGTTCTACCTGGGCGAGGTGCTCATTGCCGAAGCCTGGGTGCGAATCAGCGATGGTGAGGGTTACGCTGCCTGCCTGGGCCGCGACGTGGAACAGGCCCTGGCTCTGGCTCTCATCGATGCAGCCAACCTGGCCGGGCTGGCACAAGACCAGATCGCTGCCTTCGTTAAGCTGCAGGCGGCCGCCTCACATCAGGCCGATGACGACCTGCTGCGCCAGGTCGAAGCTACGCGCGTTGAAATGGAGACATTCGAATGGCTGATATCCAAATAACCACCCAAGAGGCGCTTACTCAGCAGGTGTTTGCTGGCCTGATGTGGGCCCTGAGCTACCCCGGGCAGGCCTATCCTCTACCCGACGATGGTCTCTCTGCCTTTTCTGCCATCGGGGAAACCCTGGTCGATCTGGAGACAAGTTACTTTACACCACATGCCGGATTAGATCGTTATCTCTCTCAGTTGGGCGGACGATCCAAATCGCCCAACGAGGCCCTATACCAGTTCTATCCGACACTTGATAAGAGCGATCTTGCCAACTTGCGTCACGCGCCCACCGGTTCTTACCTGGTGCCCGATGAATCGGCCACATTGGTCATAGGTGCAGCAATCGGCGCGGGGCGCGGGCTTCGCCTAAGCGGCCCCGGAATCCAGGGGGAAAACGACATTTCGATAGGAGATCTCCCCCTGGAATTCTGGGCGCTGCGAGCGCAGATGAGGGCTTACCCCTTAGGCTGGGACATCTTTCTGGTAGGCAATGATCGGGTTCTCGGCCTGCCGCGGACCACTCACGTGGAGGTGCTCTGATGGCCTATGTAGCTGTACGTGGAGGCGAGCAGGCTATCCGGCAGGCAGAGAAGCTTTACCGCGCTCTCAACCACCCCTTTGGGGCTGGCCTGGTACATGCCATTGAGCGCTGCCTGCCCTACTTGATTGACCGGGTCATGGGCGAGGGGTCGGTGTACGCGCCCGACCTGGCCGCGCTGGCAATCGCCCAATCCGGCGGCGACCTGTACGAAGCTGTCCTGCTGCTGCGGGCTTATCGATCTACCCTACCCCGCCTGTCTTACGCCGAGCCGGTTACCAATGAGACCATGTTCACCGTGCGGCGCATCTCGGCGGCCTTTAAGGACATTCCCGGCGGCCAGATATTAGGGCCGACATTGGATTACAGCCATCGCATTCTCGACCTTGACATTCTCGCTGGTAACGATCCTCCCAAAGATGCAGAGCCCGAGAAGGCTGAAGATCCCGCCTTGCCTGCCTACCCGCGGGTTTCTGATTGGCAGCGCCTGAACGGCCTGCTGGCACCGCTGCCCGAGAGCGAGCCGCCCGATCCGGCCGATCTGCCTGATGTCACACGCGAGCCGATTACCTTCCCGGCTCCGCGCGCCCACCGGCTGCAATCCCTGGCTCGGGCCGATACGGGCGGTGTACTGGCCCTGGGTTATGCCGGAATGCGCGGCTATGGCCTGACCCACCCAACAGTCAACGAGGTCAGGTTAGCTTATGCCGATGTTCGCCTGCGCCACCCGGTCACCGGGGTGATATTCAGCGCCGGGCGCGTGCGTGTCAGCCAGACCGAGGTCGTGGGAACCAAGGCTGACGAGTTGGAGCTGGGCTTCGCAGCCACCATGGGTTGGAACGAGGTCAAGACTATTTCGGCTGCCATGCTCGATATGGAGATGGACCGCGAGGATGTTCATCCGGCCCATACCGACGAATTCGTGCTCTATCACACTGAGGCAGTGGAAGCTTCCGGCTTTTGCATTCACTACAAGCTGCCTCATTACGTCACCTTCAACAGCAGCCTGGACAGCATCCGCCGGGTGCGGGCTCATGAGCAGGCCAGCGACAACGGCAAGGATGTCAAAGCCCCATCGATGGAGGAAGCACCGGCCTAGTGAATTGACGATTGACGACCAGAGGTCGTTTGGATTGACGATTGACGATTGGGGCAGGTGCTTTCCATCCCCATTCGTAGGGGCGACCGCGGGTCGCCCGGTGGGGGACAACATGATGCGCGAAGAAGTTTTCGAGCGACTGCAAGGAGCCACCAAGCGACTATGAGGAACCATCGAGGGGCCATGAGGAATCGCTGGACAACTGCGAGGAAGCATCGGGATACCGTGAGGAACCATCGGTCAACAATGAGAAACCACCGGTCAATGGTGAGGAGCTATTGGTCAGCGGTGAGGAACCATCGAGCAACGATGAGGAAGCGTTAATGAACACTGAGGAAGCATCGGTAAACGCTGAGGAACCGTTAGTCAACAGGTAGCAGCCGTTAGTCAATACGAAGCAAGCATTGGTCGACAGGTAGCAACCATTGGTCAACAGGTAGCAAGCGTTGGTGGATAGGTAGCAACCATTGGTTGACAGGTAGCAAGTACTGGTCAACAGATAGGAAACATTAGTCAATAGTGAGGAACCATTGGATAACACTAAGGAAACGATGAGCAACATCGAGAAAACGCTGAGCGACGCTGAGGAAACACCGAGCGACGACCTTTCAATCGTCAATCCGAAGACGCCACTGTCTGCCCTGGCCCATCCACACAAAGACTACAGCTACGCCTTTCTTGACGAGTTCGCCAAGCGGGAGATTCGTCGACGCATCTTGAAAGCCATCGCTATTCCGGGGTACCAGGTACCCTATGCCAGCCGCGAGATGCCGATGGCGCGCGGCTGGGGCACGGGCGGCTTGCAGGTCACCCTCAGCCTGGTGGGGCCAGGCGACATCGTCAAGGTCATCGACCAGGGCGATGATGACTCGGTCAATGCCGCCAACCTGCGGCGCTTTATCGCCCGCATGGCAGGGGTGAAGACAACCGCCAATCCGCTGGAGGCCACGTTGATCCAGAGCCGCCACCGCATCCCGGAGGAGCGGCTGCGTGAGGGCCAGGCGCTGATCTTGCAGGTGCCGGTGCCGGAGCCGCTGCGACACATCGAGCCCAGCATGGCCAAGACCCGCGAGATGCATGCCGATGCCGACTATGCACTCATGTGGCTGGTCCTCTACGAGCAGCTGGTGCGCTACGGCGAGTTCGTGACCGGCGCCAGCTACCCGGTCATCGTTAACGAACGCTATCTCATGAGCCCCAGCCCAATCCCGCGCTGGGATACACCTATGCTGCACCAGGCCGCCCACCTAACTATCCTCTCGGCCGGGCGCGAGAAACGTCTGTATGCCGTGCCGCCTTACACAGATGTCCATCCTCTTGAATTCGATGATGTGTACTTCCAGGTCGAGAGCCAGGCAGACCGGGTCTGCCGGCTGACCGGCGCTCGCCAAAAGTTTATGAATGAGATCCCCCAGCCGGATGGCGGCTCGTTGTTCTCTTTGTCCGATACCGGCTATGCCGGGAAGCTGCTTAAGCGCTTGCAGGATCAAGATGTCGTAATTGGTGAGACCTACTATGACGAAAATGGAGGCTTTTATCATGCCGGCTATCTCAAATCCTGACCAGCTTGTGCTCGATGAGCCTCAGTTGATCTCCCGGCAGCCCCTGCTGTTGGCCCGCGGGATGGTCAAACACTACGGGGCAGTAACAGCGGTAGCGGGCGTCGATGTGACGGTCTATCCCGGCGAGGTATTGGGCATCGTAGGCGAGTCGGGTTCCGGAAAGTCCAGCCTGCTGCGCCTGCTGAACCTGGAAGAGGAGCCGGATGAAGGCGAATATTATCTGAATATTCCCGGCTATGCGTCGGCCAATCTCTTGAAAGTGGATCGCTTTCACCGCCGCGAGCTGCGCATCAATCATATTGGCATTGTCTACCAATACCCACACCTGGGGCTGCGAATGCGCTACACCAGCAGCGGCAACGTGGCCGAGCGGCTGATCATGGCCGGCGAGCGCACTTTCTCGGTCATGCGACAGGCAGCCAGCGAGTTGCTGTCTGCATCCGAGTTCCCATTGGAGCGCATGGATGACCTGCCTTGCCATCTGTCAGGAGGCATGCAGCAGCGTGTCCAGCTGGCCAAGGCCATGGCGCTCAAGCCCCAGCTGCTGCTGCTCGATGAGCCAACCAGCGGGTTGGATGTATCGGTGCAGGCACTGGTGCTCGATACGCTGAAGCGGCTGCAGCGGCTGACGCACGTCACCATCATCATCGTCTCGCACGACCTGGGCGTGATCCGCACCCTGGCCGACCGCGTGATGGTAATGCGCCGGGGCCACGTGATTGAGACCGGGCTATCTGACCAGGTACTGGAAGACCCGCAGGAGGCCTATACCCAACAACTGGTACACGCCAAACTGTAAGCATTGACGATTGACGATTGAAAAACGGTAATTGTGAGGGTTAATTGTTCTAAAAACCACTGATCACTGTTTTTGAGGAAGTGGCTCATGAGCCAAGGCTCGCCATAGGGGATGAAAATAGGAGCAGGTGACTGGGGCTTATGGATTCCCGCTTTCGCGGGAATGACAGAATGGGTGAGTGTGTACTCGATTGAATCTTATGAGAGCAAGAGGTACATATAGAGCTTTTACTCATCACTCGCAACTCATCACTATTTTCAAGGAGGTGCACCATGAGGATTGGACTGATTGCCGATGTACACGCAAATCTGCACGCGTTGGAACAAGTCCTGAAGACGCTGGACGAGCAGAATGTGAATCTCATCTTGTGCGCAGGTGACCTGGTGTGTTACGGGGCGCATCCCAATGAGGTCGTGCGTCTGCTGTATGAGAGGCAGGTCTCTTGTGTGGCAGGCAATTACGATGATGCAGTCGCGTGGAATCAACCAACCGCCTCAAGAAAACCATCCAGCCCGGCCAACGAGCCGCTCAAGCGGGCAGCTCTGGTCTGGACCCAGCATCAGGTCACCGCATCGACCATCCAATATCTGGCAGATTTGCCATGGATGGTAAGGCATTGGGTAGGCGGCATCAGTGTATGTGTGCTGCATGCCGGCCTGGACTACCTCGATGAGTGGATCAGCCCGGACGACCTGTCGGGCTTCGATGATCTGGCGAAGTTGCTGTCGGCTGACGTCGTTGTACTGGGACACACACACCGGGCATATGCATTCGAGCACCAGGGCACGTTCTTCATCAACCCGGGAGCGGTCGGGCGGTCTCTCGATGGGGATGTGCGGGCAGCTTACGCCATCCTGGACACACAGGAGGAACTGGTAACCTTCGGACGTGTTGCTTACGACATCGAAGCAGCGACGCAAGCCATCGCGGCCAGCGACATGCCGGACGAGATCGCCGAATTAGTACGCTGTGGTGCACGGCGGATTGAGGAAGTGAACAGTCCACAGTCCACAGTTTACAGTTCTTAGTTATTGGTGATTGGTGATTGGTTGTAATGAGTAAATCCTGATCTGCGCTAATTCCTCATCCCGCAGGAACTGGATGCAGAGCATCCTACCATGCGTTCCAACGCACAGCGTCGGCACGAGGCATGATTGGTTGAAGAACCAAAAACTAACAACCAATCACCAAAAACTACCAAAGAGGCATTGATTGATGAGAATTCTTGAGGTTGAGCACTACGCCAAGCAGTTCAATATCCATCATCTGGGCCGCAAGATCGAGGCTTTTGACGATCTGACCTTTTCACTCAAACAAGGGCAGTTCTTGCTGGTGAGCGGCACCAACGGTTCGGGTAAATCGACGCTGCTGCGCTGCCTGTACCGTACCTACCTGCCCACCGGCGGGCGGGCGTTGTACCACTCGCTGCATGGCCTGATCGACCTGGCAAGGGCAGCCGACATCGATATTGCGCTGCTCCGGCAGGAGGAGATTGGGTTCGTGACGCAGTTCCTGCGTCCGCGCCCGCGCGTATCGGCCATCGAGCTGGTTGCCGAGCCGCTGCTGGCCACTGGCATGGCACTCAACGAAGCGGAGGGTGAGGCCGGTGAGCTGCTCGAATCGTTTGGGCTGAAGCCTGAACTGTGGAAGGCCTATCCTACCACCTTCTCAGGGGGAGAGCAGCAAAAGGTAAATCTGGCCCGGGCGCTGATCCACCCCCGCCGCCTGCTGCTGCTGGATGAGCCGACTGCTTCATTGGACGCCCAGACACGTGCGGCCCTGGTCGGCCGGTTGGCATGGCTCAAGGAGCAGGACGTAGCGATGATCGGCGTTTTCCATCACCCCGGTGATGTGCGCGAGCTGGTAGACACCGAGCTCGCGTTGGGGAACAAAACAGGGGTAGCAGGCTACCCTAAAGTGGAGGAAGTCTATGTGGTTGAGTGATGGGCGGTTGGTACTGCCCAATCAAGTTATCGAGCGTGGCTCACTGTGCATCGAAGATGGCCAGATCGCCAAGATTATCGAGGGACCAATACCGCACGCCGATTTGAGTCTGCGTGGCCTTACCGTTTTCCCCGGGTTGGTCGATATGCATGGAGATATGCTGGAGCGCGAGATAGAGCCCCGGCCCAGGGCACTGTTCCCAATCGACGTTTCTTTGTACGAGCTGGACAAGCGCATGGTGGGGGCTGGTGTGACAACGGCTTTTGCAGCTATATCCTTCCATTGGCACTCACATGTCCGGCTGCGTTCCGAAGAGTGGGCCCGTCAGATTATCGATACAGTCAACCGGCTGCGCAGCGGGCTGCTGGCTGATTTTCACATCCACGCTCGCTTCGAGGTCACCAATCCGGATGCCGGTCCGGTGCTGACAGAGCTGATCAGAAAGAAACAGGTGCATCTGATCTCGCTCATGGATCATACTCCTGGACAGGGGCAATACCGCGATATCGAGCGTTACATTCAGACTATGATCGAGTGGCGCAAGGTCCGCATCGGGATCGAGGTTACCGAAGAGGAAATGCGCGAACATATACAACGAACCCAGGATATTCCCAAGAGCTGGGATCTGGTTAGCGAGGTGGCGCGTATTGCTGCTCAACATCATATCCCTCTGGCGTCTCATGATGACGACACGACCGACAAGGTTGAGTTTGTCAACAGTCTGGGGACGACGATCAGCGAGTTCCCGGTAACGTTGGAAGCTGCGCGGGCGGCCAAGCGACGCGGTATGCATATCGCCATGGGGGCCCCAAATGCCTTGCTGGGACGCTCGAACACCAACAACCTGAGCGCACTAGCAGGCATCGAAGCTGGCGTGGTGGATATTCTAGCCGCCGATTACCATCCTGGAGCCATGTTGCAGGCCGCTTGTAATATAGCCGAGCAAGGCATTCTGTCTCTATCACAGGCAGCCAATCTAGTTAGTTTGAATCCGGCCCATGCCATCGGTCTATTGGATCGCGGCAGCCTCCAGGTCGGCAAACGTGCTGATCTGGTTCTAGTCGAGATGAACGGACGCCCACGTATCCGTGCAACATTCCGGCAAGGAATGCCCGTCTTTTCAGACCATTCGAGCATACCTTTGAGAACGGTGGAAGCCGATCCGTTCGCAGGGCAGCTCACGGCACTGGAACGCGTGTAGGAATGAAGCAAGTGAGCCATCAATAATCGCCCAACGGCCTAACAATCACGAAAGGTTCAGCTATGTTACAATACGTTGCCCACTCACCTGTGCAAGAAACTTCCGATATGCCGATGCCGAAGCGATTAGGCGTCGAACCCAACATCCACCCAACAGCTCGTATCCGCAACAGCCAACTGGGATCCTGGGTCGACATTGGACCCAACTCCTACCTCGTCGAAACGACCTTCGATGATTACAGCTACGCCGCAGGCGATGTTGGCATCATCTACTCGGAGATCGGTAAATTTTGTTCGATAGCTTCGCATACCTGCATCAATCCGGGCAACCATCCCATGGGCCGGGTCACGCAGCACCACTGCACCTATCGCCGCATACAGTATGGCTTTGACACTAAGGAAGATGAAGATTTCTTCAACTGGCGACGCTCCGATAAGTGTGTGGTCGGGCACGACGTCTGGATCGGGCACGGCGTGACCATAGTGGCCGGTGTGACAGTAGCGACTGGAGCAGTCGTCGGAGCCGGCGCTGTTGTGACCAAAGACGTAGCACCTTACAGAGTTGTTGTTGGCGTCCCAGCTCGGCCAATCCGCCAGCGATTTTCAGACGACGTGATCGAGAAGCTGCTCGGCATTGCCTGGTGGAACTGGGATCGGACCATGCTCGAAGCGCGCTTTCACGACTTCCTGGACCTTGATACCTTCCTGGAAAAATATGGCTGAAATACGTGTAATGACCTTCAATATACGCGGCGCGCGGAATGTGTCAAGTATTTTGAGACAACT
>JAFGMS010000389.1 GCA_016927375.1 Anaerolineae bacterium | reverse complement strand
TGGGCGATTAAACAGCAAATCGCTTGGGTGATGGGCGATTAAACAGCAAATCGCTTGGGTGATGGGCGATTAAACAGCAAATCGCTTAGGTTCTAGTTTACAGTTCACAACCAAAAGCCAATTGCTGAAAGCTGAGCAGTTACGCCTCAAGAAGTCTCGAATTCAAGCCGCGGAAAGAAACCCGGTTTTTCGCCTCACACGACAGAGTACTCGAAAATGTCCTGAAACTTGCCAAAGCCGGCGGCTTGCTCGCGAAAAAGACCGGATTTCTCGGCCCTGCCTATGTTCCTGTTTCTCCTTATGTTAACGACTATGGCCCCAATCCCCAACCTCTATCCCCCGAATTCGAGGGGCCAGGCTATCTGATGGGCTTGCCTCTCCAACCAGGCATGCAGATGCGTATCAGACCACCCAGTCCATTCTGCAGGCAGCGCCTTGATCAGGGCATGACTCAAGTCGTCATCAAAATGCTTGCCGTGGCACAGCTGCGGTATGTAATGCTTCTCAAGCCCACTCACCAGCTCACGGACCATCCAATGGTATCCCCAAACACGCAAGGGACCTGTAATCTGCTCTGCACACCGATCACGCAGCCAGTTGAGGCCTGGCAGCCAGCGTGGATCGATGGTGGGGTGAACATCAATATAGCAGCAGTCAAATTGCCGATTGCCTGCCTGCGCCAGAAACTGCTCGAAGGACGTCTGCACGATCTCAATAGCCGCATTCGGGCCAAGTGTTGTTTCCAGCATGGTAACAACGTCCACGTTGTGCTCAATAACGGTAACCTGTTCGGCGCGCCGGTAGCGCCGCAAATACTGCGGGTAAAGACCCAGTCCGCCCCCTGCCACCAGGACATGGCCGTACATACCCGTCGTTCCCCTAAGCATCATCAACCGCTCTTGGGGTGTATCACTCATCAGCAAGGTGGTGCCTTCGTAAACCAATGTCCATGGAGCCTGGGCGGAGAGCATCAGTTGTTTGCCATAAAGTGGTATGTATTGCGCCGCTTCGCGAGCGACGCGAATCTGTCCATAGTTACCCGGCTCAGGCAAGGTCAGCGGGATCATGGCTTGCTGCCAGAGCACGTCTTCCCAGATATCATCACGGAATGTAGGATCAAAATGCATCGGTATCGTTCAGATCTAAACGCCGGGTGATGGTCTCGATGTTACTATTCCAGATGCTTAGCGGGTGATTTGATCACCGGCAGACCTCAGCTCACGAAGGGGTGCCGGCTGTGAGGAAGGTTGGTTGGATTGACGAGTGTTCAACATCGCCATCAGTGGGTTGTCCTCACCATGACTATAAGGTAATGGCCTCTCGGCTTGACGACAGATATCAGCTTACTTGATCCCATCGAAAATGCCAAGGTTAGGAATGAGTCCAATACTGTTCGGATAAAAACGTATTGTCAATCATATTAACAACAAGCAAGAGAGTTTTATTGGCTCTTAACCAACCCAATCGCGACGAAAATAACTGGGGGCCGTTTAACGGCCCCCAGTCATCTACAATCCCAAAAGCTGTTCCATCACGCCATGCCTGTCTTGCGCTCGCGCGGCTGTACCATTGCCTGCAGCGAGCGCAACCAGGCGATGTAGCGCCGGTTGATCGGTTGGCGGAGCCCCTGCCTGGTGTGGCCGTAAGCGTACGCGCGGAAGAAGGGGATGATAAAAACATTCCGCAGCCTGCGCCAGCTGGCCGGCTCGATGGCTCTTTGCAGTATCGATGGTATCTCGGGCCACTTTGTAGGCAGCAGCGACATCAATGCGATGCGCGGCAGTGCGATCCGCACCTTTCTGTCACGGAAGAATAGTCTTAGCAGGAAGGGAAGCTCGCGCCGCAGGTTTGACAGCAGCAGCCGCCAGGATCGCCGGGGCGCGTAGAAACGCAGCATGCCCATTAGGCTCTCCATTTGCAGCTCGTAGGGCGTCATCTGGGCCGGTTTGATCACTACATGGTGCCCATCATACAGTTCCCAATCGGTGGAGAGGAGGCGATCCTCGGCTTTCATGCGCTCGTAGAATGCGGTGCCCGGAAGGGGCGTGATGGTCAAGAACTGCACCGTATCGATCTCGTGCTGGATGGCAAAATCGACCGTCGTCCGGATGGTTTCCGGCGTATCGGGATCGGCGCCCAGCACAAACATGCCGTGAATTGGGATGCCGTAGGTGTGAAATGCCTTGATGCTCTCATCGATCTGCTCAACGGTTTGCTGCTTGTTGAACGCTTCCAGCGCTGCTGGGTTGACCGATTCGAAGCCAACGTAGACCCACACGCAGCCTGTGTCACGCATCAACTCCAGCAGCTCAGTATCCCATTCACCGGTTTTCTTGTCTTTGTAGATGGCCTCGGCGCGCAGCTGGGCCGACCAGGTTATGGTCAGACCTCGCTCGATGATCCCCCGCAGCAGCGCCTTGGTACGAGCCTTGCTAACGACGAAGTTATCATCATAGAAGAAGATGTCCTGTCCTTGCGGCACCTTTTCCAGATCATCCAGCACATCTTCGACGCGGCGGGCGCGTACTTTGCGCCCGAACATCTTGATCACCGAGCAAAAGTCGCAATCGAACGGGCAGCCCCACTGCGTCATCATCGGAGTGGTGGACATGTTCTGGTAATTCCTGATCAGCGTCACATCGGGTGCCGGCAGATTTTCAAAGGCGGCCTGATCGCAGTTAGGACGGGCCGGATTATGAACATATCCATCGGGACCATGATACGAGAGTCCGAGGATATTGGTCAAATCGCTGCTTGTCTCCAGTGCTTCGATGAGCTCGACAATCGTGGTGTGCCCCTCGCCGCGCACGACATAATCGGCATGTTCCAATGCTTCGTCCGGGAAGAAGGTCACGTGTGCGCCACCGAAAACCACCGGCTTGCCGGATGCGCGCAGGCGGTCGGCGATGGCGTAGGCAGGCGGTGTGGTGGCCGTCGTGGAAGAGATACCGATCAGATCAGCACTCATCAGATCATCCCAGTCTATTGGAGCCAGCGTCTCGACGGTGATCGAGACATCATGCCCCATATTTTTGAGGATCACCCCAATCTGCGGCAAACCTAGCCGCGGTAGCCGCGAGTGATCGTATACGGTATTGCTGGCCGCCCTTGGTTCAATTAATCGAATTTTCATAGATTTCACCTTCCCCTTCGTTGCTATTGCGCTGTTGATATCTTTGTCTGACCTTGTGTAGCCTGGCTTAGGCACCTTCGTCAGATGCTGATGTTTCCTGCTCTTCCTTGCTTGGTTCGAAGTTCGGATTTTTAGCTATGCGTTCCCACCAATGTTCGCGAATCGATTGTATGGCCGTACTCATGGCTTGGGCAGCAGCCTCTCCGTCCGACGTCAGAGCGGCGCCGTAGAGATCTTGCCACAGATCCCTTGCCTCCACCCGGGCTTGGGGATCTGTGTAGTAACGCTGCGCCACGCCACGATAAAAATCGTTGAAGCTGTTTACGATCAGCCCATAAATCGGGTTTCCACAGACATCCAGTAGGAGGCGATGAAGCTGCCATTCAGCCTGCGCGTATGCGCCGGCTTTGTCGGCCAGTCCGGCATAGCCTGCCAAGAGCCGCCCGATAGGCTTAGGCTCGTGCTCGATTGCCCGGCGCGTGTAAGCGGGGGCCATCAGAGTCCACACCTCTAACAGGTCGGGCACCAGGCTGATGACCAGACTGTCTTCAGCCTGAAGCAGTCTGGTGAGCAGAGGTAGGTTGCCTCCGCGCAGGAAGTCTTTGACCTGTGTAGCCTTACCCTGCTGGATGTCGAGCCAGCCATCGCGGGCCAGGCGCTGCAGCGCCTCCCGCAGTGCAGGCCGGGCCACGCCCAGCGTCTTACACAGCTCACGCTCCCCAGGCAAAAAGCTACCGGGAGGATACGTGCCATCCAGCATTCCTTCAATCAATATACGTTCGGCATAAGTAGTAGGTTTTTCGCGAGCCACCGGCGCCTCACTGGTCTTACCAGTTTAGCGAACATTGTATCACTGGTAAGACCAGTGTGTCAATGGGATCTTTTCTGCTTGGTAGAGCTTTTTTCATCGTTGGAAGGTTTGTTATGGATAAAGAGCACAATTTTGGCGTTAACTTTGGGGAATAAAGAGGCTCTATACCACCAAGCCTTCTGAAGTTCAATACACCAACCAATTGAAAAAAGCGTCATGATAGGCGATCATCTATGTGAACCCCGTACCAGAGGGTTGCAGTGCAGGAATCAGGCCGGCTTCTGGATTGGTGTCCTATGAGAGATCGTCTCTTCAACCTCGCCCATCACCTCTACCCCAGCCTCGATAATCTGGCTGAGGGCGAGCGCAATACAGCTGCCGGTTACTTGATCCGTGCCCTGGTCTTTCTGCCCATGTCACTGATCGGCATAATCTGGCTGGTATCGGTCACCGAATTGGGTGTGCTGCGCCGGCACTGGCTGTTCCTGGTTGTCTTGTTTGGCTTTGTTATCGTCCTCAGCCGGCTGTGGCTGGAGATGCATTTCTCCACCGTCTCCGGCAGCTATCGCTCGGAGCGGCGCTCGTTCTGGGGTGAGGCGCTGTGGTCGGGCGTGCTGGTAGTTGGCCCTTCTGCCAACTGGCTGGGCGTGGCACTGCCCATGCTGAGCTTGCTCGGCCAAGGATGGTCCGCCAAACCCCTCCAGCGATTGCACCTGCTCTCGCAGAGTATTTTCCGCATCTCGATTCTGATCCCCGCCCTGGTCGAGGTAGCTGTTTACCGGGCCTTAGGTGGGGTCTTTCCGCTGCCCGGCCTCGATGTGATGCAGGCTATCCCAGCAGTCGCAGCGACACTGGCCGGGTTCAGCCTTGGCTCACTGATGATCTGGCTCTATCTGGCGGTGACGCGGCTGATGTCGCCCATCTCTGAAGCCGGCCCATCTGACCGGCTTCTGCGTCCCCACTTCCGGTTGTTGATGGTGTTGATCGGGCCACTGGCCGGCCTGGTTTCCATTTTGCCGGCCGGGTTATATAGCCTCGCCGGACCAACTGCCTATTTCAGCTTCTTGTTGTTGATGACTGCTGTCGCCCTTCTGATCGACCAGCTCAGCCGGGCAGTCGAGAGTGCCCGCCAGCGCACCCGTGAGTTGGAGCAGCTTGAAGTATTCAGCCAGGCACTCCTGCAGGCCCCGCTCGATGCTTCTGCGCTGCTGCCGCTGCTTTCAGGATGCTTGATGCGGATGTTCCCCCACAGCAATGTGGCAGTATACATCCATCCCGATCAGCTGCTGCTGCATCCGGTGGGTTGGGAAGGCCCCGATCCCGCTGTATGGGCGTGGCAGTCCGCGACCGCCGAGCCTTGTGTCTTCTTGCCCGGCCAGCCGTGCCCCTGGGCTGGAGAGCCTGACCAGGGCGGGACAATCCTGGTGCCGATTGTCGAGGCCCAAACCGGTCAGCCTGCCGGCAGAGTCTATCTGTATCGCGATGCACATGGGAGCGATATTGCCACACTGCTGCCCGCGGTCCAATCGTTGTCAGCCCAGATTGCCTCTGCTCTCCACAACATCCACATCTACCACGAGACGCTGACCGAGCGCATCGCACACGAGCGGGTCACTCAGGAGCTGGCACTGGCCGGGCAAATTCAGACCAACTTTTTACCTGACGAGATACCGGTTTCTGAAATGTGGCATATCGCTGCCTGCCTGGAGCCTGCTTACGAGACCTCTGGAGACTTTTACGATATTATCCCGTTGTGGGACGAACGCCTGGGGTTGGTGATCGCCGATGTATCCGACAAGGGGATGGGCGCGGCGCTGTATATGGCTCTGTGCCGGACACTGCTGCGCGCTTATGCGGTCGATTACTCGGTGCGCTACCCTGACACCTATGCCTATCACCCAGAGCGGGTGGTTAGCTCCGTCAATCAACGCATCATCGAAGACACTCACGGCGACTTCTTTGTCACGCTGTTTTATGCTATCTACGATCCACGCATCTCCTCACTGACGTATACCAACGCCGGGCACAATCCACCCTACCTGCTTCGCCCGCAGGGTGCCGATGCGGTGCAGCGCCTGACCCGCACAGGGCTTCCACTGGGCATCCTCGATGATCGAAAGTGGGAACGGGGCAGCGTTGCCGTCCGGCCGGATGATGTATTGGTGATGTACACCGATGGTGTTACCGAGGCACACAATCACACATACGATGAGTTTGGCGAGGAGCGCCTGCAGCAGGTCATCCAGGCCAACCTGAATCGATCACCCCAGCCTCTATGTGATGCCATCCGTGGCGCGGTAGCGGATTTCACTGGCGATGAACCTTGCTCGGATGACATCACACTGGTGGTGGTGAAGTGGCTGAAGGCCAGAATGCTTGATATGTGAAAGGGCTGTGCAGACCCCTAGGCAAGATGATGGTGACAGACCGGCGACGGGGATATCATCTCCCCAGTCGACATCTCTGATACTTCCTGAACACCTGAGCATGATTAACCGGGCAGTGATACAACACCTTGCTGCTGCACGATCCCGGACGATGTCGCCGGCAGGACGAGCTGGTCACCACCAGACTCAATGGCCCAATAAGGTATCCAACCAAATCCGAAGAGAATCGTCGTGATATCCTTTTTGTATGGAGAGATAGGCAGCTCTTCCACATGGTGGGCAACTTCACGCCATTTTTCCCTGACTGCAGTCAGATCTGCTTCCATTTCGTGTTCGGTTTCATCCACTTCTTCCAGCAGCTGGTTCAAATCCTCTTGAAGTACCTCGACGTCTTCACTCGTCTGCTGTGAGCGACGGCGCAGCTGCGCTATCTGGGAAATAGTGCGATAGACACTCCCCTTGAGCAAGCGCCAGGCCGATTCGGCCCCGGACACTATCGCTTCCTCTTTCCTGGATTCCAGCTCCTCTTCTTCTGCTTCAAGCCGGCTGGTCTTGCGTTGAATCTGGCGCTCAAGTCGATCATAAAGACGATCGTATTTATCAACAACCTTTGCGATCTCGTCATCGCGATGTTCGCGGGCTTCGGCTTGGAGCCGGGCCAAAAAGTCATCAGGGTCTTCTCTAAGACCGCAGTAGATATCGAGATCGGGATTGTAGTAGGTATAAATGGGTAGATTCTTGTAAATCCAATCAACCATGCGCTTTTCAAGCTCGTTAAGCGCGGATTTCTGGTGCAGGGCAGAGGATATATCGCCATAATAAGCATCACTGAATGGCTGCTGCGAGAGGGTATCTGTATCAAAAGGAGCATCGAGATACCTACCCCAGTCAATCACCGCCATTTCAGGCAACGTGGGTACGATAAATGCATACCATAACTGGCGGGACGAATCAATCTCGCGAAGCCGGTATTGAACGTTGACCTCCCCAAGCAAGCTGGGTTGATAGAGCAATTTTCCTGACTTTTCAACCATGTCTGCCGCAACGCCACGCTGCCGCTTCCAGTTGTAGATTGCCTGGCCCGGAGTATATTCGACGGGCAGATAGTATTGGTCAATGGCGCTGCTGATCGACGGTTTGACCGGTGCAAAACCGGGAGGGGCCTCACTCCGAGTGAGCGGTATGGTTTGCCCTTCAGAGACATTGGATTTTATCTGGCTGCCCGAGAATGTTCGCGGCTTGGGTTTTTCACCCTGACGGGCGCGGCTTTTTGCAGCTGTCCAATGCTTACTGCGCTCCGAAATTTCATGTTGTGTCTTTTGATTATCCATCAACTGTCGAATCTGAGCAGGGCTCAGTGGGCCCCGCAGGTAAGACATGGTTTGCCGCGACTTCATGAGCATGACTCTCTCAGCGTCATGCGTGTTATAGCGGATAAACTCTCTTGAGTTGAGATTGCTAAGCAGCTTCCGGATCTGGGCAAGATCTAACGTGCGCTCCTCAGAGTTATCCTCCGCCTCGATTCCTTCCAAAACACGCTGCCTGTCATGTTCGGTCGACAATTTTCCCATAAACCAGGTGCCGGCATTGGAAAGTCCTTTATAGTCTATATCTTTGGCATTCTGAGTTGTCATGATCAGGCCGACCCCCAATGCTCTGGCTTGCTTGAGTAGCCGCATAATCGGATCTTTGGTGGGGGGATTGTAAGGGGCGGGAGGGAGCAGCCCATATACTTCATCGATGTAGAGTAGCGCTCTCAGCTTCGGCGCACCTGTCAGTGTATGCATCCATGCTAACATATTTTCAAGCAACAGCGTGATGAAGAACTGGCGCTCAGCGTCATTGAGATGGGCAAGATAGAAAATCGATACGCGGGGATAGCCCTCGTCGGTATAAAGCAATCCGGATATGTCTAACGGCCGGCCGCTCAACCAGCTTTGAAAGGTGGGAGCTGCGATAATATTGTTGATCTGTTGGGCCAGGCTTTGTCGGGCACTATCCGATATGACTGTATCAACATCCAACACGCCCAGCTTCTTAAAGGGGGGGTTTTGCACTTGGTGGATGAGATGTTCAACTGTCAGGTCAAAATCCTGGCTCCAGTTATATTCAAAGATATTGGCCAGGAGCACATGCTCCGGGTCTTCAAGCGGTTCTGCATCGATGCCGATAAGACTCAGAAGCGCTGTTACGATCCCGCTCAGTTTTTTCCGGTATTTATCCTCATTGCCGGCCCAGCCATCACCTGGTGCATCGAATGATGATAACACACTGATCTGGAGGCCGGCGTCGATTCCAGGCGTGAGGATACTGAACTTAGAGGATTGCCGATAAGCCTGGATGCGTGATTGGGTAATACCCCACGCATTGAGATTATCTTGCCATTCACTGGCTGCCTGCTCGGCATGCTGGTGCAGAGAGGCAGAATCAACTTCTCTTTTTTGAGGCATGAGCCAGGGCGTCAATGTTTCAGCAGACAGCTCTGGGAAAGCCAGGAGCATGTTGGTGATATCCCCTTTTGGGTCGATGATGATCTGAGGTATCCCATCGATGGCGGCCTCTTCCAAAATATCGATGGCCAGCCCTGACTTACCGCTGCCGGTTGCGCCCAGGATCACGGCATGGGTGGTTAAATCGGTGCTGTCGTAATAGACCGGCTCGCCCTTTATTACCTGGCGCGTCTCAGGATTGACCCGGGCACCCAAATAGAGAACGTCGGGTGCTTGTATAATGTGTGGAATAACTGCTTTATTATTCATTTGTGCGGTCTCTTCTCTTATCGGTTCCATGGTTTCATCTTTCTATATCATAAGCAGCGTAAACAAGCTCCGACAAAGACAAAGTTACTAACGACTGCGCTGCCAGTAGGCCAGGACGACTGTCCCGATTGCCAGTAAAGCTATGTTTAGTACCAGACGTCCCAATGACTGAAAGCTGCGTTCGATATTCTCGAAGAATTCGTGGGCAACCGTCTCTCCACAGCCTGCCAGGAGAGGGTCCTGTACAGTCAAATCCTTGATCAGCAATATCGGTTCCCCGGTAGCAGCCGAGATGTAAAGGACATGGGCACTAACACCCTCGGGTGCTTCGAGATGATCGCTACTGTCTGGGGTGATCTCCGGGATCCAGATCCGTGCCCATGCCTGATGGCTTGTCCTATCCGGCAGCCTGATATCTACCAGAGCAGGACCACCTAGAAGCATAGGGTAGGTGCTGCGATTAAATTGCAGATACTGGTACAACAGATTATCGGCGGTGCGTTCGGCCTCTTTCACATTAAGCCCCTGTGTAGGCTCTGTGGCCGCTCTTACTTCGAGTTCGTCTAAGGATCCGAGCGCTGCCTCGCAGGTATTGACCGTTTGTGTGCTGGTGACAATGCCTGCGCTTGGCGTTTGGGGAGGCGCTACACTACTAGAGGCTATCTTGATGCCCATCGCGATCAGTCCGTACAGAACCATTCCACTTCCCATCAGCAACATCAAGGTACGATTGACCCGTCGCATTTGTGGAGCAGTTTTTTGAGATCGTTGTTTCACCTGTGAGGCGGTTTTCTGTGCCTCTCGGCGGAGTTCATCAGCACGGTCATATATTCCGCGCACTTCCTCTTTGTCAGGGTTTGTCATGTTGTCTCCATTACCGTTATTCAGCAATTCCCATCTTGAGAAGATGCTACAACTGCGGGTCATTATCAGTATCTTGCCGAATGTGCTTGAGCTTGTGGTTATCACTGCTGTCGCTTTGGCCGGCTTCAATTGCGCTATATGCTATGGAAAGCCCCGGATATCCTTCTCTCGGAAGCTCTTTCTACTTTGGATTTTAGCAGAAAAGCCCTAAAGGAGTTCTAAACAACTCCTATAAAAAAGCTAACGATTTCTCAACACTGAGAGCTTTTGGAAACTATTCCCAAGGTGTGTTATGAGTAGTCTCTCATCCAACAGAACGCTGTGGATTCCCGCGAAAGCGGGAATGACAGGCGTGATGAAGAAATTGATGTCAAATGGGTATCTTCTCAACAATCAGGGGGTAACTGCTCAGCTCTCAGCTATTAGCTGTTAGCTTTTGACTGTGAACTGTGAACTGCAAACTAAAACTCATCATTCAAGCGATTTGATGTTTAATCGCCCAGCACCCAAGCGATTTGATGTTTAATCGCCCAGCACATCACGTTCTCTTGCAAAAAAGTCCTCCCCCGCTTTTTTGCATCATGGTGCTCCTCAATGAGCGTAACTCCCTAGCCAAGGCACTGGTGAATGGGAATTGCCCTGGGCTGGCCGGAGTCGGACTGGTTACCCGCCGTGTCGATGGCAATGATGATATAGCGGACCTCTCCCTCCGCCGATGAGTAGCCTTCTTCCAGCGCCACGTTGGTGGGCACGGTGGCCGCATAAAGCCCTGGCCGGACCTCAACCATCTCCACCGTTCTCTGATCACCAACCTGCTCTCCGGTGCCGGCGTAGAAAGTGTAAACCAGGGTTACTACTCCTATGCCAGAGTCATCGCTTACGCGAGCCTGGATGGTAAACTGCCTCTCCTCGTCCGGGCAATACTCGCCGTAACCAAGCGCACCGGGGACGTGTTCTACCGACTCGATGACCGGGGCCAGGGTATCACCCGATGTGTCGTCATCCGGCCTAATGATATCAGGGGCAGTGGTAGGAGGAAGATCGGGGTCAGGGCGTTTGGCGAGCAACAGCACACTTGCTACAATCAGCCCGATAATCACAGCCAGGGCCACACACCCCAATGCCACCACTTGCAACCGTGGAACCCGCTTCGGAAGCGCCTCCGGCGGCTCATCATAAACCCCAACATCGCCGGGTACGGAAGGCGCAGGCTGCGCCAGTTGGGGTGGTTCTATTTGCCGCTTAACGGTTCTTTCGGCCTCCTGCAAGCGCTCTCTGTCCTCAAGCATCCGGCGGCGAGCCTCCTCAATTCGCCGCTCCACTTCCGATTTAGAGGCCGGAACAGTGCTATCTGCTCCTCTTGGGGGCTCCGCTATTGAGCCGGCATCGGCGGACGCGGCAGGCTCCTGCCCAGGCTCAAACTTATCGACCACATCTTTCAGCTTATCGATTTCTTCCAACCACCCTTCATCGCCCGGCTCAGGTTCTTCCAGCAGCTCTTCTGCGGCCTCTGCTGCTTCGTCCGATACTTCCGGCAGGTGATGAAGCGTTTCCTCCAAATCGATAGGTGTAGGTGAGGGAGCGGCAGCCTGGGTTTCCTCCATGTAAAAGCGCAAACGCGTATCCTGACCAAACTGGATCTCATCGCCATCTTGCAGGTAAACCGTCGTGACGCGCTCGCCGTTGACGTAGGTCCCTCCGGTGCTGCCCAGATCCTGTAAGACAGCGCCGTCCTCCTGCCTGACGATCACCGCGTGCCAGCGCGATATGGTCTGGTCGCCGCTAAGGCAGATGTCGTTGTCCGGGGCTCGCCCCACGCGGTTCTCGCCGCCGACGATCTGGAAGGCCTGCCCGCCATCGGTCACCAACCGGGCCTCACCTAGAGGGGCGATGCGCGGGCGGGGCTGGTAGACCGATCCCTCAGGTGACAGCTTTCTGTCCCCCAGCGGCTTCGATGGCGTCACATCTCTCACCACATTTTCACCGGCGCCATACCCGATGCTTTCCTGCCCATCGACATCGACCGAATGGCTGTGGGTTGCAAACTCATCGATGGGGGAAGGCGAAGTAGTACTCCGCATCTTCCCCGCACGTCCCACCTCGATGTGATGGACGACCGAGTGGATCTTGCCGCCGTCCTGCCACACATCGAAGAGCAGCGGCACGCGCCCGGTCTGCCTGGCCCGCGCCGTGAAGATGGCGGGCGGCGCATCGAGCGTCTCATCGATGAAGAGTTTGACGCGCCCCTCGGGCTTGACATCACAGGCGGGCGAGGCCATCTGCACCTCGACCTCACCCCGGCGCAGCTTACGCCCCAGGACAGGCTCGAATTTGACTTCAGCCTCTCCCTTGTCCTGGCGAACGGGCACTTCCTTGGGAATGTTCAGTTCCTCGCGCAGCTGCGGGACCGTCAGCGGCTTAGTCTCCGGGCGGCGAATCCAGAGGCGGGCCAGGAAGTCGACGCCGGGCTGCGCGCGCGTGGGGGCGGCTGTATCGATATTGCGGCGCAGGTAAGCCGGCCCCGCTTTTTCCTCATCGATGCCCGGTTTGTGGCGCAGGTAGAGAGCCGGGCTGTACCAGGCACCCAGCATATTCATGCGCCGGGCGATGCGCAGAGCGGCCAGCAAATCGTTATTTTTAACCAGCGCAGTGTAAAACTCATTGGCAAAACTGTTGGCGAAATCGTCACGCACCGGAAACTGCATGCCGATGACCGCCGGGACGCCGGCCAGCAGCAGCCCAGGCGCCAGCCCGCTGAAGACGAGCGCATTGCCGACACAGGCCGTCTCGCAGGCCAGCAGCATAGCCAGGCGGACGTGGGCGTTGTAGAGCACGGCACCGAACTCGCCGGTGGGCACCCAGCTCACATCGCCATTCTTCTCGAAGGCCAGGGCGCCGATGCGTTTGGCCCCCTTGAGCGACTCGCCGCAGCTCCGGCAGGTCAGCGCGTCAGGGCCGCTGAGCGCATCGCACTTGGGGCATTGGAAAGCGAGCGCTCCATGCCCGTCGAATTGCAGACCCCACAGCGCCAGGCGGTCGATCAGCAGGCGGCGCGTGAAGCCCTCGAAGGTGGCGTGGGGGAGGGTCTCTTGCGGCTTGAACTTCAGGTCGATAGCGGTGATCGGTGGGAGGGTGGGCGGCTGGGAAACCAAGCGGAAAAGCGGCAGGCCCTGCATCGATGCGTCAAAGCTGGGCGGCGGCTGTGGGTAAGTGATGTAGCGGGTCAGGTCGACCAGCCCGTCGCGTACCAGGAACTGCCCCTGAGCGTTGCGGATCATCTCCCAGGGGTAGCGGGCCAGGTCGACCTGGTCGGGATCGAAGCGCAGCTCGAATTGGGCAGGCTGCCCGGCGCGGATGGCATCGTTGAGCGTATCGACCACCAGCTCATCGACTGCCTCACATGCCAGCGTGCGGTAGAGCGCCTCCCCCAGCTTCTCGACCAGGACGACAGGCAGGCGGGCAGGGTCAGCCAGGGCAAGCTCATCGAGCGCGTCTTTGGGCGGCAGCCTGGTCTCACCTTTGGTCTCGCCGCCGGGCGCCGAGAGGCGCACCTCAAGCTCCCGCCCTGCATGGGCGGTCAGCTGGAAAGTGATTTTCAGTTCATCTGACATAGTTGGTCCTTTGACGACAGTTATGATCTATGAGTGATAAGTATTCAGTACCCCACATAGAGCTGAAAGCTATCAACGTGAAACTCAGCTTCGTTCTCACCCATAACACCCATAGCCATACCCACGATACCCTCAGTCAGGTGATAGTCAACCAGTTCGTGAGCAAGTACATCATTGATGAAAAACCGATAACGCTTCCCATCAGCCCGAACGCCTAAACGGTTCACCTCACCAGGGCGCACAGACGGTGGCAATTGCGTTTTCTTCCTGCACACGGGCAACCATCCACCGCCCTACTCCGAAGGCGACAACCAGGACAGAGATTGCCAGCAGGCAGACCACGACCCCGATTACGGCAATCCAGAGGCCTGTTTGGGAATTGCCGGCAGATGGCGGATATGATTGCACAAGCTCCGGGCTTTGCGCTGGTTGATCTGCAGGCATGAAAAATATCCTCCGGAACCAGATTATGCCTAAATTATAGGAATTGCGACAGGGAAGTAAAGCTGGCAGCAGGTAGACAAGTAAACAAGTTGCCAAGTTTGCAGGCGCGCGAACGGCAGGGGAATGGAAAGGCTCTGAAGCGAGGATAGAATGGTTGGGAGTATTAAGGCATTGGATATCATTCCCTTTGAGGCTACCTGCTTACCAAGCCTGGCGACGTCCCCTTTCCGCCCGGCGGAAGAGGAGGAAAGGAGCTTGGCGTCCGATGAGCACTGATCGCCGCCCGGAGGATGGCGGAACTTTTTGCGCGATCAGACCGCTTGTGCTATACTGGTGATCGGGTGGACCATTTGGTCAGGATAGAGAAAGGATATAAGGAGGATATGGGAAGGATATAGGAAGGATATAAGAAGGATATAGGGAAGATGCAGGCACACTGGAGCATAAAAGGGGATAATGCGGCATGGCGAAGACACATGACAATCTCGTGATACAAGGGTTAAGCGGTCAGTTGGGCAATCAGCTGGTTGTCAGGCATTTCAAGGACGGTCGCACGGTTGTCGGGAAGAAGCCGACATTCTCTGATGACCGGGAGTTCAGCGAGAAGCAGAAGGGACATCAGAGCGCCTTCAAAGAGGCGTCGGCGTATGCCAAGGAAGCGGCCAAGACGGAGGCGATCTACGCAGAGAAGGCGCAGGGCACAAGCAAAACAGCATACAATGTCGCGCTGGCGGACTGGTTTCACCCACCGGAGATCACGGGGATCGATGTCAGCAGGTGGACGGGCAGCGTGGGCGAGCCTATTCGCATCAAGGCGCTGGATGACGTGAAGGTCAAACAGGTGGTGGTGATCATCATCGACGAGGCAGAGATGGTGATCGAGCAGGGGGCGGCGGAGCAGGTAGACAACCTGTGGTGGATCTACACGACCACTCAGACGGCGCCGGAGCGTGCAACGGTGATAGCGGCTGCTCAGGACCTGCCGGGGAATGTCGCGCAGGAGATGGAGAGTAGAGGCGATGGATAAAGGTAAATATGTAAAACGTGAGACGTGACGAGTATCCAGTCTGAGGTTACAAGTCACAGATCGAAGCTTGAAAAGCTAAGAGCTGAGCAGTTACCGCTCCCGTTGCAATTGTGCTTTATGCCATTACATATCACACATTGGTTACCAGCATACAAGT
>JAFGMS010000388.1 GCA_016927375.1 Anaerolineae bacterium | reverse complement strand
TTGCTATGCTCAAAGAGGCGCTCTTCGTTCCAGATCCGTCGATCCTTCGTCGATCCTTCGTTCTGAAGCACAAGGAGCCTCTCCTGCTCATTCTGGTTGCTCAGGAAAACATGATATTGTCAAAGTAATCAGTTTTCAAATAACTCCCTCGCACATCACAGAGTCATCAACCGTCTCCACGTTCTACATACTTCCCTGTTTACCTTTTATGCATCACACATAGCTACAATAGAGAGCGCCAAGTAGCTGAGTAGTAACGTTATTTAATGCTTATTACCCGGGTCAGGCAATTTCGCACATAATAGGTTTGCATCTGCCGGTGAGTGGTTTTTTGCTGGCGAGCCTGGTTGTTGTTGGTCATTTTACTTGCTGTTCATTGCTCATTACCTCATCTATGTCGAGAGGCTATGTCTTTCGCTGACAGCTGAGTAGTTACGACTTTGCTCAACAATCCCTGCGGCAAATTTCCAAAGCAGGAACTACTGTCACGACCATGTATGTTCAAAAAACAGGAAGAAAATCCCCCATGCCAGTGATGTCAGACTTGGGCAGGGTGAATGTGAAAAACGTGCCCTTTTCAGGGTCGGATTCTACATTGAACTGTCCTCCGTGTTGCTCAATGACTCGCTCTATGGAAGTATAGTCTTCTATGGGAAGGTCTGTCTCCTGATAAGATATCCTGATCTGAAGCTCATCGATGATATCTCTGATAACGAACTTTACATAATCACCTCGTGATGATGCTCCAATAGCCCCCTCGAGCAGGGTCTCGATCACATCCAGGATGCGCCCTCTATCCATGTAGATATCCGGCAGGAACTCGTCGAAAATCGTCACCAGATCGACCTCGGACTGCTCGGCCAATGAACGTGCCGATTCGAGGGCTGATTGAGCGACATACTTAAGTGATGCTATATTGCGATGCAATAGAATAGCTCCCATCTCTGGTTTCACAACTTCCTCAAGCGGCGGCAAAGGAGCAGTCTTAATCTGCCCGGAGTCTTCTTGGGCTACCGGCTGTTGTGACTGGGGCTTTTCCTCATCCTTCTCTGCCGGTTGGGGAGGCAGGGATTTTGGTGGTGTATGGCCCGCCGGATGGGCAATGTCCAGGATCAGATCGAGCAGCTCGGAGGCGCTCGGCGGGCGACCTTCATCAGAGTCTGCCTGATCTGTATCGACAGCCTCGCTCCGAGATTTCTCGCGCAAAAAGGGAGGCTTGGACCGGGTTATCTCAGATAACGGTACCTCAGCGGTTTCAACTGGCCCAGGCAGGGGTTGGCGCGCTGTTTTGGCTAGTGCAACAGATTCCGCCAGCGCAGCAAAGAGACGCCCTTTTTCGATCACCATGGAGGCAAGATAGGCTACCCCTTGCAGCATATCCCGATCAATTTGCTCAAATTCCCCTACGCGGCTGTTGACAACCTCCAATACTCCGATAGCCTCTCCACCAATGAGCAGCGGCGCGGCGACAATGGTCTCTACCTGCATGCCCCACTGTTCATCAAACCCCAGCATGAAGTGAGGATCGTGCCGGGCATCGTTCACAAGTAAGGGCACCTGTTCGTTCAAGACAACGCCTGCTATCCCGTTTCTCGGAATGCGCACGCCAGATAATCTTCCGGCGTATAGCCCGGCTGCAGCATGAACCGTGAGATCATCGCTGTGGCGATCAGTCAGCAACAAAATCATCGCCAGCGCCCCCTGTGACATCCTGATAACCTGGTGCAGGATCTTCTGCAAATCTTCATCCAGCGAGGCTGTCTGTTGGACGCTTTCCAGTATCTGCCAAAAATACTCCAGCTGCTGCCCTCGCTTTTCCTCCTCTTCACTTATTTGCCCCGATGGAAGCTGGGGCTCGGGCTGGGGAGGCTTAGACAACAAACGTGCCAGGTGTGCATTTTCAAGCGCCATGGTGACCTGGCTTACCGCCGTCATCGCGCGCTGGCGCCCCTCCGTTGTCTCGATGTCCAGGCTGTCTCGCCCACCGATCAGCAAAACACCGAGCACAGCATTCCTGCTGCGCAGTGGAATCAGGCTGACGAACTCCAGATCGAGGTCCTGGCAGGTTTTGAGTACCTGTCTGGGTAGGTCGAAGAGCGGTAGGTTAAATTCGGCCATTCGACTGAAAACTGCCCGACCTAGACGGCCAGCTCCTGCTTCAAGGTGAAGCGTAATGGTTTCCTTTAAGCCAGGAGCAGTACCTGGGCGCCAACGGGCTGCGGCAGAGACCGTTGTCAGAGTTTCTCCTTTACCATCAGCAGCAAACAACCAGACTAAATCGCAAGAAAGAATGGAGCGTGCCGTCTCAAGAACTTCACTAGGCAGATGAGCACTGCGTGTAACCGGTGCCCCGTTGTCTGATAACAAGATGTGAATGCGAGCGTTTAGATCATCAAGGACAACCGGTCTGGTCACATAATCGTCTGCACCGGCCATCAAAGCATCAAACCGTCCGGTGATTGGGTCGGCATCGGTGATCAGGATCACCGGCATATGCCGGGTGAGCTCGGTTGTACGCAATGTACGACAGGTCTCTATACCTCCCACACCAGGCATTGAGGCGTCCAACAAGACCAGGTCAGGCTCGCCAATAGATGCTTGATGTATTGCCTCGGCGCTGTTGGATGCCGACAGCACATCATAGCGGCGCAGGGCAAGCCAGTTGCACATGACTTCAAGAATTTCGAGTTCGTCGTCAACCACTAAAATCCGGGGCATCTAGTGTTATTTCCAGGGCAAAGTATTTTTGTAACCGTTCAAAAGGTATATATCCCCAGGCCTAAACTGGCATCTTTGAACAGCGGTGTCATGCATAGAGTTCCCTGGGATCCATTACCTTTCAACATAGTCGTCCAGAGGCGCTTGTTTATGTATAGGTAGGGAAGCCTTTGGACGGTTACTCATTCCTTAGCTCAAGTATAATGCAATTCGACTTTACGCGCCGCGTGGGATGTTGTACTCTTAGGTGCAGTTGATATCCGGGAAGCGTCCAGACCTCAATGTCATCTGGCAGGGGGGCTTCCAGCTAATAAGCCGGTAGTTGACATCTGGGCGCTCATTTTACCTGTTTTCATGGAGGCTGCTCCTCATGCTGTCGCTGATTGTCTATGTGCTGCCATTTATACTGGGCATCATCTTGCTATTAGCTCTCATCAGCGTATATAGCAACTTTCGCCGGGCCCGCAGTGCCCCCTACTTTCGCATCCGGCGTGATGCCACACGAGCAGGTTGGCGCTGGCTGTTGGTGATTCTGGTATGCAGCGGTGGGATCTACGCCGCCCTCAGAACCCGCCAGGCGTTGCCCCCACCCGATCTGGACACCTTATGGCCAACAGTACCAACACCAACATCATCTCCCGGCACGCTGGCGATGTTCACTCCCACACTCAATCCGGAGGCAACACCAAAAGAACCCCTAACCGGTCCACCGACCATCACCCCTACCCAGCCAACAGCGACTCCTACAGCAACACCGTTTATCACGATTATCGAATCGGATGTCACTCCTCCGGCTGATGCATCTATCAAGATCACTGCTATAGCCAGCGGCATCAGCACCCTGCTGGCTCCTGTAGATGCCGGCACCGAGTTTCCTGTTGGAACGCCTAGAATCTATGTCTTTTATGAATATGCCAATATGGCTAATGGCATGTCATGGTCACCGGCCCTCCTGCGTAATGGTATCATTGTCTTCACCGAATCCAACCTTTGGGAAATGGGAGAGCAGGGCAAAGCCTACTACCAGTTTAATGCACAGGGAGGCTTAGCCGAAGGCAATTACCAGGCACAATTTTATTTTGGAGAGGAATTAGTTACCCAGGCAGTATTCACCATCGAATGAGCGAATAGAGTGGCGTAACACCGATAAGCTATGAATGGCAGCCGGGAGGCCATCAGGTATCACGTGTTACGTATCGCTTTGCCAGCTCGTCCCAACCACCAACCGGCCCCTAACAGTGCCAGAGTCGTCAGGATAACTCCAGCCCACTGCAGCAGTGTAAACTGTAAGCCGGGATCGGCGGGTGCTGCCGCTGCCGCCTCGCGGCCTGCAAGCTCCGGATCAGGGTGCGCTACTACAATATACATGGTACTGGAAGTCTCGGGCAGCTCCTGCCGCTCAAACTGTGTCAACACGCTCCGGAGCTCATGGACACCAGGAGTTAAATAGCTGATTTGCCCCATCGAGCCCTGCAGCTCAGTGTAAAGCGCCCCATCCACATAGATGCGAATACGCGTATTATCTGCCGAGAAATCGACAAACTGGGTTTGGAATTCAAGGGGGATCGGTCCAGGTTCAAACACCTGCTCACCGTGAGGGACAACCATCCGGACAACCGGATCGGGGAAATCGATGGTAAACTGGTAGTCGCCTGCCAGGGTGGTTGAGCTGCCTACACTGGCGACAACGTAGGTAACGATGTACGGACCTTCAGAGAGCTCCGGGAGGGTGACCACCAGATCGAAACGGTTATTGGGATCGATGTGGCTGTCCTGGTTATCTACCCGATCCCAGGCTTCGTTGGTTACACTTAACGACGTGCCCTGATCCAGCAGTGGGTGGTCGAAGGTCAGGCGAACTTCTGCAGGAGCCGTCGATACAGATTGGCCGGGCCCCGGCGCTGCTGCAACGATAGCCGCCTGGGCGTGGGCGGGTATAACTGTTATAAGCAAGGCTGCCACAGCGATCAATCCCAGGCTGGCAAGACGGAAGGTTTTTAGGCTACACATAACGATTCTCTCACACCGGCATCTTGAGACTAACTGGACCGATTGTCTATTGGCTTTCTTAATCGTCAATCATCAATCACTTGTACTCCCTGCACCATTATACACGCAGGAGTTGTCTGTTCCCATGAAAGGTTCAACAACTACTTTGGACAGGATGATATATGGAACGCTGCGAGGGTTGCAGTGTTTCAATCAGGGAGGGTTCGTGTGACTGAGACTTTTCCTTCAGACATTCTGACAATCCAGGGATCATTGAGCGGGACGGTGATCTTTTGGAAGATGGCACGATAACAGGCTGCCATCGCCACCGACCACGGGACGCAGAGTGTCCCCCGCCCATTCCCACGCTCTGCGTGGGAACGAGAAGCTGCGTCTGTTCAATCATCGATAATGATTGTCTAGCAATCATCAATCACTCAATTGGAGAATTTGATGGCCAATCTACACGACGAACACAAACGCTGGCATTCTGAAACTTACGAGCCTACCGTCAAACGCTTTCCGGAGCGTAAGGAACAGTTCACGACTGCCTCCAACATCCCGCTTGAGCCGGTTTACCTGCCGGAAGATGGCGATGATCGCTACGTCGAGGAGATAGGCTTCCCGGGCGAGTATCCCTTCACGCGCGGCGTCCAGCCGACCATGTACCGGGGCCGCCTGTGGACGATGCGCCAGTATGCCGGCTACGCCACCGCCGAGGAGAGCAACAAGCGCTACAAGTTCCTGCTTGAGCAAGGACAGAGCGGGCTCTCGGTGGCCTTCGACCTGCCCACCCAGATCGGCTACGATGCCGATGACCCCATGGCCCTGGGCGAGGTCGGCAAGGTGGGGGTCAGCATCTCGTCACTCGATGACATGTTGACGTTGTTCGATGGCATCCCGCTAGACCAGGTCAGCACATCGATGACTATCAACGCGCCGGCGGCCGTGCTGCTGGCCATGTACATCGCTGCCGCCAAACGGCAGGGCGTCGATGCCTCCAAGCTGCGCGGCACGGTGCAGAACGACATCCTCAAGGAGTACGTCGCCCGTGGGACTTACATCTTCGCACCCCGCCCATCGATGCGCCTGATCACCGACCTGTTCGCCTACTGCAACCGGCACATCCCCAAATGGAACACCATCAGCATCAGCGGCTACCATATTCGCGAGGCCGGATCGACCGCCGTGCAGGAGGTTGCTTTCACGCTGGCCAACGGCATCGCCTACGTCCAGGCAGCCATCGATGCCGGGTTGGATGTGGATAAGTTCGGCGACCAGCTCTCGTTCTTCTTTAACGTCCACAACGACTTCCTGGAGGAGATCGCCAAGTTCCGGGCGGCGCGGCGGGTGTGGGCGAAGATCATGAAGGAGCGCTTCGGTGCTGCCAACCCCGGCGCGATGAAGATGCGCTTCCACACCCAGACCGGCGGCTCGACGCTCACCGCCCAGCAGCCGGAGAACAACATCGTCCGGGTGACGCTCCAGGCACTGGCGGCCGTGCTGGGCGGCACGCAGTCCTTGCACACCAACTCGCGCGATGAAGCGCTGGCACTCCCCACCGAGCAGTCGGTCGAGATTGCCCTGCGCACCCAGCAGATCATTGCCCGCGAGTCGGGCGTGGCCAACAGCGTCGATCCGCTGGCAGGCTCATATCTCATCGAGCACCTGACCAACGAGGTCGAGCGGCAAGCCACCGAGCTAATCGAGCAAATCGACGCGCTGGGCGGCGCGCTGGCGGCCATCGAGACCGGCTTCATGAGCCGCGAGATCCAGCAGTCGGCTTACGAGTATCAGAAGGCAGTCGAGTCGCAGGAGCAGATCGTGGTGGGGCTCAATGCCTTCACCACCGACGATGAGGTCTCCCTGGAGCGGCTGAAGGTCGACCCGGCCATCGAGGCCCAGCAGCGCGACCGGTTGGCTAAGCTGCGTGCCGGACGCGACAACGAGCAGGTGAGCGGCCTGCTCTCGCGGCTGGAGGTCGGCGCCCGCGGCACCGAGAACCTGCTGCCTATCTTCATCGAGTGCGTCGAGCACGACGCCACCCTGGGCGAAATCTGCGGCGTCCTGCGCAAAGTCTTCGGCGAGTACCGGCCCGAGACGTTTGTATAGTTACCGGGGTCGTAATTACTCAGCTATCTGGCGCTCTCAACTTTAGCTATGAGTGACATATAAAGGGTAAATGTGTTGATCAAGATCCGCGAGTATCATAGCAAGGTGGCAAAGCAAGCCGGTAATATCCAGCACCAGATCTGGTCCCTGAGCGGCCAATCGGCCAACTTCTTACGCCTGGGTCGGGACAGCGAGCAAGATAAACCAGTGGTCTATCTGGAAGAGGCGGCCCATCTGTTTACTGAGAACAAAGAAGGTGCGGTGGATATCAGCGTGCATGGTTCGCTGGCCTATGCTTACCTCCGCCGGGGCGATTTCCCGGCCGCTCGTCGGGTCGCCGATCAGGTGTTGCAAACGGTGACGACCGTAATGCCAACGATCTTCTCGTCTCTGGATGGGTTATTCCACATCCCCGAGGTCTATCTGGTGTTATGGGAGAATGAGCAGGATCGGGCCGAAGCCGGAAAGCTGGCTTGCTCGGCGCGGCCGGGCCTATTATGAGATGGGCAGGCACCTCGTTCCGGGCGTCCGCAAGCGGGACAAATATTTAACGCAGGCTTATGCTCTTTTCCACCGCATTGGTGCAATATATGATATGGTGCGCGTACAGCGCCAACTGGATAGGAGTTGAGGAGGAGGATTGATGGTCACTACAAGGGAGGCGTGGCCCGAGGAATTTGATCGTGTCGTGGAGTTCTATCGCTTAATTGGTTATGAAGCCATTATCAATCAGAAAGATGCCATTGTTGTAAGCGAGGAGGGTGGTGAGTTGTGCGGCGCTGCCCGCCTGTGTCTCGAAAGAGGTATTCTGGTTCTGCGCGGCGTGCGTGTCAGAGAGGAATATCAAAGGCAGGGTATTGGTACTCAGCTGCTGCGTGCTCTGGTGCCGGTGATTCGCGGCCGGGAGTGTTTCTGCATACCCCATCGCTACTTACGATCTTTTTATGGACAAATCGGGTTCGTTGAAGTCGATCCTGCTGCTGCCCCGCCGTTTCTTGCCGAGCGCCATGTGGAATACCGCAGTGGAGGGGGTCTCGATGTCATCATCATGCGCCGTCCTTCTACAAGAGAGATACAGGAAATCGAGGATGCCGGCGCTGAGACTCGCCCGGTCAGAGACACTACTGCCGATGTCCGTGTGCACCTACATTCTTCTGATGAAACCCGCCCGGGCTTGAAGCGAAGCGATATCAAAGATTACCTGTAACTGCTCTCGGTTGCCTGGCAATCTCTACTGCGGCTATAAGTGATGCTTAAAAGGTAAATACGCAGTACTGCCCCAACTCGCTATCTGCAGGGTAATTACTCGGCTGTCAGCTGTTAGCGGTCAGAGAAAGATATAACCGCTCAGTCGCTCTCGACACAGATGAGGTAATGAGTAATGGGCAGCAAGTAAAATGACCAACGACAACCAGGCTCGATAGCAGAAAACCGCTCGCCGGCAGATGCAAATCCACTGCGTGACTGCCTAGCCCGGTTGAACATCAGATAAGACGATGTGTTCTGTGCTTTATTGACGATTGATCATATTTATCAACCATAGGTTGTTTGTTTTTTGCTGAATGCTGTCCGCTGTGAGCTTTTGGCTGTGAACTGTAAGCTGTAAACTAGAACTCATCGCCCAGTACTTATCACTGCCGGCACATCACGCTACATGGCTGAGTACCTGACAATGTCAACTTTAGCAGCCTCTCGATGTTGCTATGCTCAAAGAGGCGCTCTTCGTTCCAGATCCGTCGCTCCTTCGTCGATCCTTCGTTTGGAAGCACAAGGAG
>JAFGMS010000387.1 GCA_016927375.1 Anaerolineae bacterium | reverse complement strand
TTGTCCCGGTAGCCGATGCCTGGCGTGATATAGACCCCGTAGACGCTATGACCGCCAACGATCAAAGGTAGAGCGGTGGCGTTTGCGGGGTCATCCGCGTCGCACACCCCGCCGGCAGGCGCAGGGGTGAGGTGGTTGCCACGCCCGGATTGGTCGTAGATGATCGAGATGACGCACGACGTGCCGGCACAGAACGAATCTTGCGCGGCGGCGTTGGCAAAGCCACCCGCTTCCAGAGTATTGATATCCGTTGTCTGGCCGCTCGAGCGCCTGACCTGATAGAGCCTACCGTTATATGAACCGTAAAGAGCCCGCACTGTGCTATGTGCAGCGACACATGGCGTCCCGCCGGAAGCATAGATGTCGCAAGGCCCGGTCCCGGCCGCGGAGACTTGTTGCTGGCTTGTGCTTATAGCAAAGACGACAACGAACAACACGATAACCAGCGATGTGATCAAAATAGAGCGTTTCATGGCAGAGTCCTTTCTCCGTGAAACAGAGATAAATAGCAATTGAGCGTTAGGTTGGTCAAAGTCAGGCTGTTCCTATTTCATATCTTTACTCCTTGAAAACTGCCTATCACGAGAATGCCCAGATTGGCGAGACAAGACATTCTGATCGAGGAAACTAACTACGGTAATCATATGGGTGTGCTTCATCTCAATTGGAAGGCCTCTCAGGATTTGTCGTAATGAGCTGCCCCATGTCGCGGCCGGGTGAACTGCATCGCTACAAAATCCTACCTGCAATCAGGTCAAATCCTAGTGGAAAACGGTCCGAATCCGCATAGGAAACAGAGCAAATCCGCATAGGATCCGGAGTCAATCCTTGTAGGATATGGCGTCAATCCTCACAGGAGATCGGTCTAATCCTCATAGGAAACCGGCACGTTCCTTACCGGAAACCACGAGGTCCCTTATAGGAAATCGGGCAGGTCGAATTCTTACCTGGAATAGACACAAGCAGATCTCCGCCCAAGAAGCTTGCATTTAGCTCAAATGATACACACCTCAATCGTATAAGCGGTGCGGCGCAGGCCGGGTTGAAAGCCAGCCTGCGCTTGGCCGCGTGCCATCATCATTCCCGACGGCCTTTTTTCGGTTATCTTGTATCGCGTCCTAGTTGTTCAACGTAGGCCAGCCGCTTGCATCCCAATACAAAGGTCTTATCTGCAAAGTAGCTCGACCATTGTTCCAGGCATCATAGGCATGGTTAACCAATATAGCTGAGTTCCCCTGCTGGTAGACAGCCTGGTGTCCAGGCCCGATCCAGCGGCTGTCGCCGTCATCGATCAGCGTCCCGCCGCCATTCATCATGTTGACATTGTTCCGATCCACGTAGGGGCCGGTTATCTGCTGAGAGCGTCCCACCCTGATGTTGTAGGTGCTATCCACACCCCGGCAGCAGTAATCAAAGGAGACAAAAAGATAGTAGTAACCGTTTCGCTCGACGATGAAGGGCGCCTCTATCGCATGCTCGCCGCTTGGCCTGTAGGCAATCGAGTGCAGCGTTGCGCCTGATACCGGCTTCATAGTTCCCGGATCCAGCTGGATGAGTTTGATACCGCTCCAGAAAGACCCGAAAGAGAGCCACAGATTACCTGATAGGTCCTGGACAACGTTGGGATCGATGGTATTGTAGTTGTTCGAGCTGGTGGATTGGATGACAACGCCTTCATCTACCCAGTTGTAGCCTGAGCCTTGTGGGTTCAGGGTCGCATTGGTGGCCAGCCCGATGGCCGAGGTATTGCTGCCAAAGCTCGAGACCGAGTAGTAGAGGTAGTACCGGCCCTGGTAGTAGAAGATATCAGGTGCCCACAGGTTGCCGTCATTGGCCGGGATCAGCTGCCGGTGCCATGCCGGCTGGGTGTTGAACACCCGGCCTATCGTGCTCCAAGAGGTTCCGTTCTCGGAGCGCTTCATCGTGATGCCTGTGCCGGTCGTGTAGATGTACCAGGTTGTTCCCTCCCTGATAATGACCGGGTCGTGAGCATCGAGGTTGCCGGTCAGGTTCCAAACGATATCATAAAGACTGCCGGAACTCGTTGGTGTTGGTGGAATGGTTGTGGGCGGTATGCTACCCTCGATGATCTCCATCTGGTCCTGGTTGGCCAGGTCCTGCCCGGTCGATGAGAGCCGGATGGTGTTGCTCGTCCCGGCGTTCAGGTTCGCTCCCACATCCAGAACGGCCCAGGAGTCCCAGGCACCCGTCGGTTGGAAGGTGATGTTCTGGCTGGCGCCGTTGACCGTCAGCTGCCCGGTCCGCGCGCTGGTGGTGCCCAGCGCATGCCGAAAGCGCAGCGTCCTGCCGCCACCCGTTCCTCCATCGACATTACGATACTCGACATAGCCGCCACTGGCCGGGAAGTTGACGAACCCGGTGCCATAATAGCCGCTGTGGTTCGAATCCACCGAGACATCGCCACCCAGCGTGGCACTCTCCGCCTGATAAGCTCCCCCAGGCACCGAGGTTGGTGGCACTGTTGTCGGCGACACCGTCGTCGATGGTATCGTCGTCGGCATGGTGTTCTCCACTACCTCTAGCTGATCCTGGTTAGCCAGGTCCTGCCCGGTCGATTGCAGCCGGATGGTGTTGGTCGTGCCTGCGTTCAGATTCACCGTCACTTCGAGGATGGCCCAGGAGTTCCAGGCACCCGTCGGACTGAAAGTAATATTCTGGTTGGCTCCATTGACCGTCAGCTGCCCGGTCCGCGTAGTAGTTATGCCCAGTGCATACCGGAAGCGCAGCGTCGCAGAACCGCCCACCCCTCCCTCGACATTCTGGTATTCGACATAGCCACCGGTGGTCGGGAAGTTGACGAAACCCGTACCGTTGTATCCGGTATGGTTGTTATCTACACTGACCCCTCCACCGATATTGGCGTCTTCGGCCTGATAGGGCCCCGCCGCTTGCGCAGGCACAAGAGACAGCCCCAGCATGGCCAGCAGCAAAAGCAGAAATAAATACATAAGTCTTCTTCTTGTAAACAGCTTGGTCAAGCCTTTCGCCTTCATGATTACCCCCATTTCTCATATAGTTCTGAATAATGTGGGGGGTAAGCAAAGACAGTGACTTCGCTTACCCCTGGCTTCCGAATTGTTAAAGGGCGCTTCCCCCTATCAAGAAAGCGCTCATCTTTAGCTAGCGATTACATTAGTAAACCGTCATCTGGTCCTGGTTGGCCAGGTCCTGTCCGGTAGATTGCAGCCGGATAGTATTGGTCGTGCCGGGGTTGAGCGTGACGGTCACCGTCATGGTTGCCCAGGTTTCCCAGGCACCGGTCGGCTGGAAGGTGATGTTCTGCGTCACCCCATTGATGGTCAGTTGGCCGGTCCGTGCGCTGGTAGCCCCCAGGGCGAAGCGGAACTGCAAGATCCTGCTGCCGCCGGAGCCGCCATCGACGTTCTGGTACTCGACGTAGCCGCCGCTGCTCGGGAAGTTGACAAAGCCGCTGCCGTAGTAGCCGGCATGGTTCGTATCCACCGAGACGCCGCCGCCCAGGCTGGCGTCTTCAGCCTGATAGGTCGATGTCGTGGAGCTGGGCGTGTTGGTGGGATTGATAACAGGTGTTGGCGTCGAGATTTGTCCGCCTGAAGCCAGGCTGCTCACCTCCGATGCGTTGAGGGCCCGGTTGTAGATGCGGAAGTCATCCACCTGCCCGTCCAGATAGGGGTCGGCCGAGTACTGCGAGCGCCCGATCCAGTTCTGGTTGGTGCTGCCCAAGCTCGATGGGCTCAAGCTCATGCTGCTGTTGCTGCCCACCTGCGAGCCGTTCATGTACAGCCTGCCGGTATTGCCGGACTTGGTCACCGCTACGTGCACCCAGCTCCCGGTCGGCAGCGCCGAGCTGCCCGTGATCTGCTGCTCGCTCTCACCGCCCCCGGTGGTAATGGCAAAACGCACCGCGTTGGTCGAGCCGTTCTGCGGCGTCAGGAACATATTGGCGCTGGTGCCGGTGCCGAAGTCGAAGACACGCGACCAACTGCTGATGCTGTCCAGCCGCACCCAGGTGGCGATGGTGAAATCGCCCAGACTGCTCACCACCCCACTGGGCATGCTGATGTAATCGTTGGAGCCGTCCAGGTTGACGGCGTTGTTGATGGCGCCGCCCACCCAGGTCGGTCCGTTGACCAGCGTGGCATTCTGCCCGTTGCCCGAGGCATCGTAGGCCGTCGTCCCACTGCTTTCATCGAACCGGTAGTGGACTATGGGGTCCTGCGATGGCGATTGGGTGGGTGAAGGTGTAACCATCGTGCCGCCTTCGCCGGACGGAACAGCCAAACTGGTGTTGGTCGAAACCGGTACGCCAAAATTTGGAGTGCCATCGGAGTTCCAGGTGAATTTCTGGATACGAGTGGCGCGGTTCATGTCGCAGCCGCCGTTTACCGAATCGTTGGCGTGGTAGACAATCCAATCTTCCGTCCCATCAGGCGATTTGAAGAAGCCGTTATGCCCCGGAGCATAAACGTTATTGGCATCAGAGCGTTGGAAGACCGGATTGGGGTTTTTATTCCACGAGCTGGTGCTCAAGGGGTTACCGCCATTGTAGGTCAGCATACCCAGTTTGTAATTGGGGCCCCAACACGCGCTGGCCGAGTAGATAATAAAGGTCCTCCCATTATGCTGCAAGGCTACAGGCGCCTCGTTAACATTGCCGTCCTGTGTCTCCCAGCTGTAGGTTGGTGTGGAAAGCAGCACCCGGTTGCTGCTGATCGTCCAAGGGTTGCTCATGGACGCTATATATATATTCTGATAGTCGCCTGACCAGGCCGAAAACAGGAGATACAGCGATCCGTTCAGCTCCATAACGCCATGGTCGATAGCCCAACCACCTATTGAGTCGGAAAGCTGGGCTTTGTAGCTGTAAGGCCCCATGGGATCAGTCCCTGCGCTCTCCAGCACGTGCATCCGCTGGCCATCACAGCAAGTCGATGGTCCGCCCGAAAAGTAGAAGTACCAACGCAGGCCATTAGGCCCATTTAACAGGCGGAACTCAGGCGCCCAGTAGTTGCAGCAGCGCGAGGCTGTAGAATCTTGCCAGATGCGGACGGGTATGGCCGTCTTTAGGCCCGCAATGGTGGAAGCCTTTCTCATGGTGAGACCGGTCGAAGCATCACCCCAGGTGGTGGTTGCCAGGTAGTAATTGCCATCATAGTAAGTCATCCACGGGTCCGGGCCGCTGTTATTAAGCGGATTGGTAAACGTGGCCGTCTGCGCTTGCGTGAGCTGAATGGGCGATATAAGCGGCAGCACCATAATCATTATCAGAATGACTGCCAGGCCATAAAGCAGGTATCGCCTGTATTTACGCCAGCACAATTGTTGAAATTTCACTTTTCCTTTCCTTTCTTGATGCTGTTCATCTATCGTTGCCGGTATATGGCTCACAAACTTTCTGACTTCTTTGACAATGTCAGCTTAAACAACCATCGATGCTTCTGAAGCACCCGGCCTGCATGGAAGAGTCCTTGTGCTCTGCATCCAAGCCGTCTCCGTCTCTCCTTCGCTTGCCCCGCATCTCAGCCAACTCCTCCTTGGAGGCTCGCTATAGTTCGAGGCCATGATAACGAATTCATCGATTGATGTTCTCCCTACATCAATGCGAAAACTCACCCTAGACTGTCAAAAGCTGATCGATATGTCTGCCCAGATATGCTTTGCTGCTGTCCGACTTGGGCACTTTCTTACAAAAGAGAGTGCCCAAGTCTGGAAGTTGAAGTTGCCTTAATAAACTGTCATCTGGTCCTGGTTGGCTAAGTCCTGTCCGGTCGATTGCAGCCGGATGGTGTTGGCCGCACCAGGGTTGAGCGTGACAGTCACGTTCATGGTTGCCCAGGTTGCCCAGGCGCCGGTCGGCTGGAAGGTGATGTTCTGCGAGACACCGTTAACCGTCAGCTGTCCTGTACGAGAGCTGGTGACCCCCAGCGCGAAGCGAAATTGTAGTGTCCTGCTGCCCCCAGAGCCGCCATCTACATTCTGATACGCGACGTAGCCGCCGCTGCTCGGGAAATTGACGAAGCCGCTTCCGTTATAGCCGGCATGATTCGTATCTACCGAGACGCCGCCGCCCAGGCTGGCGTCTTCAGCCTGATAGGTCGATGACGAGGAAGTTGGTGTATGGGAAGGAGTAGGACCTAAAGGCGTATGGGTCGCTGTCGGGGTAGGCTCGCTACCACTGGCCAGGCTGCCCACCTCCGATGCGCTGAGGGCCCGGTTGTAGATGCGGAAGTCGTCCACCTGCCCATCCAGATAGGGGTCGGCCGCGTACTGCGAGCGCCCGATCCAGTTCTGGTTGGTACTGCCCAGGCTCGATGGGCTCAAGCTCATGCTG
>JAFGMS010000386.1 GCA_016927375.1 Anaerolineae bacterium | reverse complement strand
GGAAATCTGTATCCAGTCGAGAAGTACAATGCAAAGTACTTTATACGGTTGGGAAGATTGCCTTAATCTGGCGACGAACTTACGCCCGACTGTACTAGTGTAGTTGGACATCAATAGCCCCAGAGCTAAAATACCCTGTTTGCACGGTTACTTAAGCGCTTGCGGAGCAAGCTATAGGTATGGTTGGCGCCTCGGAACGCTGGTTTTACTCGTTCGATTCATGGAAAACCTCTGACGAACAAACATGAGGCGTACGCGGGCAGACGTCTGCCCGCGTACGCCTCATGTCTTCTGATTTGCCTCAATACCAAATACAGAATTGCGTTATACTAACCTCTATAGTGTCCAAGTTGGCCGGGCGGTTACGCCCTGGTTATGCCGGGGTGAGGAAAGTCCGCGCTCCATAGAGCACGGTGCTGGCTAACTGCCAGGCGGGGTGACCCGACGGAATAGTGCAACAGAGAGGTATATTGCCGGCCTCCTTTGGGAGAGCCGGTGAGGGTGAAACGGCGTGGTAAGAGCACACCGGCAGCCCTGGCGACAGGGCTGGCCAGGCAAACCCCACCGGGAGCAAGGTCAAGCAGGAATGAGGTACTGCTCGTACCGTTCGAGTTCCGGGTAGACTGCTTGAGGCGGATGATAACATCCGTCCTAGAGAGATAATCGCCCAGGGATCGGCAGCGATCCTGGACAGAACGCGGCTTATAGGCCGGCTTGGGCACTACTACTGAAAGTTCACAGTCTATGTATAAAAAGCAGGTCTACGTGGAATAGTTGGGAGAAACGTTCATGGAAAGACCCTAAAGGTTTCTTTTGGGAAATATCGGGATGGTTCACCGTTATGTGAAATGAGCCAAGTTATTTGCAAAACGCGTCATATTCGGTGTCTTACTCCTCCTCGGCGCTGTCATTCTCGCGAAAGCGGAAACTGAGCCCGCCCATACGTTCAGTGCCATGTTGAGCGGGTAATTTGACAATGTCAACTTGAGTAACCTCTCGATGTCGCTATGCCCAAAGAGGCGCTCTTCGTTCCAGATCCGTCGATCCTTCGTCGATCCTTCGTTCTGAAGCGCAAGGAGCCTCTCTTGCCCATTCTGGTTGCTCAGGAAAACTTGGCATTGTCAAAGTAATCAGTTTTCAAATAACTCCCTCACACATCACAGAGTCATCAACCATCTCGAAATATCGTGTTCCGATGTAGACACACTTTTGACCGAAATGACCGCTCTTCAATGTCGAAAAAAACTTTAGGGTCTGGGGCTAACCCCACTTTTCCGTGTTGATCCTAAAAAGCAAAGGTCCGTAGATCACAGCTTCACCTTTTCGGTCAACTGCATGGGTCGCCTCTTGAAAGTGGTTTTATGCGTGAGCGGATAGTTACTAGGCACTGGCGGCTGATTGCTGGCATCTTCTGTTTGCCATATTTCAGGCACGGGGTAAAATCTGGCCCGGTCTTGGTGCTGCATGTTGTGCCCAAACCTAACAAATATTCAATTCTGAGAGAGCGGAAATATGACTGTTAAAAATCTTCTGGTGATCCTGATAGTTGGGGTAGCATTGATACTTGTGGGATGTTCTTCACCACTTGGTAGTTCGGGGGAGGCGCCTACATTGGCGCCAACCTATACACCACTGCCGACCTATACACCGTTGCCGACCTATACACTCCCACCCTCGCCGACGGCCACTTTTCCGCCGACGGCTACTCTTCCTCCTCTTGAGTCGCCAACCCCAGATGGTGATGAGGCCGAGGTGGTTCCCAGTGGTGATGGCCTTCAAGCGGTGGTTGCTTACTACGCTAAGGTTCGTCAGGGACCTGCTCGAAGCTTCAAGGCGATTACGCATGTGGATGCTGGTGAGACTGTCCTGATTCTGGGACGAGACGAGGTGGGTGCATGGTTTCTCGTTCGTATTCCTGATGGCCGAGAGGGTTGGATAGCCATTACCCAGTTCGAGACTTTTGATGTGGGATTGGTTCAGGTTGCGGAGACTATTCCTACTCCCAGCGTTACCAGTACACCCAGGCCCGGTACGCCGACTACAGCCCCTTCGGGCACATCTTCAGTTCCAGCGACTTCTGCTGCAGCAGCAGGGGATTGGATATTCTCTTTGAAGCGGGGCGGTGGGGAGCAGTGCCTGAGCAGTGACTGGTGGTATGTGCTTACACCGGTCAACTTGACCTCTCCAACAGAGGAAGCGATATCTCCCTTTGATCCTGGCGATTCATCTTTGAACGGCAAGGGTGTGTTTGACCTCATTGTGACCGGTGTGCCTGCCGGTATCACTGTGCGGATTCAGGGAGATATGTCGGGGCGTGATTGTCACCCGACAAACTATACTTGCAAAAACGTTGCTTTCACTCTGTGTGCCTCGGCAAGTGCCAGCACATCAGTGGGCGAGTACGAGACACCAGTCATACTTCGCTTTGGCGTACAAGACGGAAATGGAATGTCATCGACCGTGGATTCGGGTGTTCCTACGATATTCGATGTAATTCAATAAAGAACTGACATATTCGTCGATAATTAGCGAAGCGCGCTGCCCTACAGGGCAGCGCGCTTCGCTGTCTAATAGGATGAAACAGCATTTGCGCGAATATGCGTGGAACATATAATGGGGATTGGTTCGTTTAATATCTGTAGCCACTCCGCTATGTTAATGAAACCTGTCGTTGTAGCTGATGGTGGGAGTTGTGCTGGTAACATTCAATAGGGATAGGGAGAGAAGATTCATGTTAGATAATCGGAAACTGACAGGGGGCAGAATCGCCAGAGTGGTGATCGTGGTGCTGCTGTTGGCCACAATAGCCTGCAACATGCAGGGATGTAGTGTGCCTGGCCTGCCGGGTGGTCCGACGCCTCGACCAACCATTGATGTGGCCAGCTTGCCGCCGACAGTGCCTCAGTTGGTGGCACAGCGACCCTACCCGGGTGAAGAGCTGCCACTTGACGGCAGCATCGATCTGTATTTTGACCAGGCCATGGATCAGGCCAGTGTGTCCGCGGCCTTGAAGACTGACCCATCTCTTGAGGTTGCGCTGACCTGGGTCGATGATTCGACGCTGCGTGTTACGCCTCAACCCGGCCAGTTGGCTCGTGCTTCACGCTATACCCTCACAATTGGCTCGACCGCTCGCAGCGCTAAGGGGTTGACCCTCGAACAGGCAGTTGATGTCGAAGTGGAGACAGTTGGCTTCTTGCGGGTCAGTGAGGTCGTGCCCGCAGAAAATGCCAGCGGCGTCGAGCCGGATTCGGTTATCACGGTGTTATTTAACCGGCCGGTTGTGCCTCTTGGTATTGCTGAAGGCGCCCCTGATCTGCCACAACCGCTGCGCTTCTCGCCGGATATCCCTGGTACGGGTGAATGGCTGAATACCAGCATCTATCAATGGACCCCCAGCCAGCCTTTGGGAGGTGGACAAACCTACGCGGTTGCTATGGAAGCTGGGTTGACAGACCAGACCGGTGGTGTGCTCGAACAGCCTTTTGGTTGGCAGTTCACTACGCTGCCGCCAGGCATCACCTCTGTGGCACCTGCTGACGGCGAGATTACCATCGGTCTCGATGCCACTGTCCAGGTTGAATTCAACCAGCAGATGGATCGCGCGAGCACCGAAGCAGCCTTTTCGTTGGTGGATACGAGTTCCGGCCAGCCGGTTGCTGGTGCATTTAGCTGGGATGAAGAGGGCCGCGTGATGACCTTCACTCCCGCTGGGCGTCTGGCACTGGATGGTTTCTACGAGGCTGCGGTGGCGGCCGGCGCTCGCGGTGCCGGCCAGACACCACTAAACCAGGATTATCGCTGGGGGTTCAGTACGGTTCATACGCCTAATGTGGCGTCTACCGAGCCTTCTAATGGGAATCAGAGTGCCTCGCCCTATCAGGGTATCTCTATCAAGTTTACGGCGCCAATGGACCAGGACACGCTCACCGAAGACCGGGTGCTCTCTGCGCCGGCATTACCTGAGACAGCTACCTTTTACTACAGCGACTACGATTGGACGCTCCACATCAATGGTATGTTGGAACCATCTACGGATTATGTGGTGACGCTCCTGGCTGGTGCCTCCGATCCATATGGTAACACTATCGACCAGCCCTACACGTTCAACTTCAGGATGGCCCCCCTCGACCCCCTGGTGCAGCTCAATACGGTCGGGCAATATGGTTTATATGATGCTAACCGCGCGACCGAGCTGTTTGCAGTCTATCGCAACGTCAGCCGCGTTGATTTCCAGCTGGCCAGTCTTTCTCTCAATGAGTTTGGGAGTCTTACCGGGCCTGATGGCTGGGAACGCCTGCGAGATTTCAGCCCTTCGGCGGACCAGTTTGTCCGTGAGTGGAGCGTTCCTTCTACAGCCGAGTTGAATGTGCCGCTCTATGTCAAGGTACCTGTTGCTTCTGACGAGGGTGGTTCACTGGCCCCAGGCATCTACTTGCTGAGCGCCGATGCGCCTGAGATCGAGGGGAACATCCGCCATTTCATGGTCGTTGTTAATGCTAACCTCACTTTCAAGGCCAGCTTTGACGAGGCGCTTGTCTGGCTGACCGACCTGGAGAGCGGCCAGCCTATCGCCGATGTGCCTGTAACCATCTATGGCCAATACCTTGATCAGATGGCGCAAGGCAGCACAGACTCGTCCGGCACATTGGAGATCCAGACACCCCATCAGGATAGTCTATGGGATCGACAGTATGTCGTTGCCCAGGGTGGAGGTGTTTTCGCGCTTGCCATGACCGATTGGAGCGACGGGGTTCAGCCCTGGGATTACAGCCTGTCGGGCAATTTCAATTTCCAGGACTTCACCCTCTATACTTATACCGATCGACCACTCTACCGCCCGGGGCAGGAGGTTTTCTTCAAGGGCGTCCTGCGCAATAAGAAAGATGTCTCTTACTCTCTCCCTGCCTGGACCAGCGTACTGGTCGAGGTATTCAACGATCAGGGTGATGTTGTCTACACCCAGGATTTGTCTCTGGATGAGTTTGGCACATTTAACGGCAGTCTGATGCTCGATCAGGCTGCCGGGCTGGGTTACTACAGCCTTCAGGTGACGGTGGGTGAGCTCTCTGGCGGTGTAGGCTTCCAGGTGGCCCAGTATCGCAAACCGGAGTATATCGTCAATGTTACACCGAAGGCGGATGCAGTCTTGGTCGGCGATACTATCGAGGTCGAGGTGGACACTCAATTTTACTTCGGCGGCCCGGTGAGTGATGCAGAGGTGACCTGGACGGCCCTATCTGCCTACTATTCCTTTGATTATAAAGGCCCAGGCCGCTACAGTTTTGGTGACTACGATTACGACGATTACCAGACCCAACCTTCATCAGACTATGTGCCGGGATTCGGCACCCAGATTGCCGATGGCGAAGGCCGCACCGATGCTGACGGGAAATTCATCATCCGTCTCCCCGCCGAACGCGATAAGAGCGGCGGCAGCCGACGGTTCACCATCGAGGCGACGGTGACTGATGTCAAAGGGACCTCAGTCTCAGGTCGTGCCGAAGTAATCGTCCACAAGGGCGAGTATTATGCTGGCGTCCGCCCTGACTCCTACGTTGGGGTGGCAGGTGATAAGCAGTCTGCCAGCCTGATCGTGGTGGATTGGGACAGCCGGCCGGTGGCCAAGCAAAATGTCACCGTCCGCATCGTCGAGCGGCGTTGGAGCAGCGTGCAGGAGGAAGATGAGTTCGGACGCACGCAGTGGACTTGGACGGTGGAGGAGACGCCGATTGGGCAGCCTATCACCGAGAAGACGGATAACCAAGGAAAAGCCGGCGTATCATTTATCCCACCGAGAGGCGGCACTTACAAGATCTATGCCGCAGTTACCGATTCGAAGGGCAATGAGACAGTCGGCAGCAGCTTCATGTGGGTGACCAGCTCAGAATATATCTCCTGGCGGCAGCCTAATAACAATCGCATTGACTTGATTGCCGATAAGGATACTTACCAGCCGGGCGAGACGGCCGAAATCCTGATCGCCTCACCGTTCCAGGGCAGCGATGTGAAGGCGCTGATTACGGTCGAGCGGGGCAGCATCCTGAGCCACGAGGTGATCACCCTACCTTCCAATTCGTATGTCTATAAGTTGCCAATCACTGGGGCTCATGCCCCCAATGTCTATGTCTCGGTTGTGATCGTCAAGGGCGTCGATTCGACCAACTCTGTCCCGGCCTTCCGAATGGGTCTGGTCAAGCTGGGAGTCGACCCGGTACAGCAGACTATCCGGCTCGAACTCGTGCCCGATCGCGATGTGGTCGGCCCGCGCGAGGATGTTACCTATACCGTCAAAACGACCGACTATGCGGGCAAGCCGGTCGATGCTGAGGTGTCGTTGGCGCTGGTCGATCTGGCGACGCTTGCGCTGGCTTCGCCCAACTCTGGGCCCATCGTCGATTCTTTCTATGGTAATCAGGGGCTTGGTGTGCGGACAGCGGTTCCGCTGCTCTATCTGGTCGATAGACTGAACCAGGAGCTGTTCGATCAGGGTAAGGGTGGCGGCGGCGGCGGCAGCGAAGGTTTCTTTGATGTGCGCTCTGAGTTTAAGGATACGGCCTATTGGACGGCTGTGCTTCAGACCGGAGAGGATGGTCAGGCTGAGGTGACGATTACGCTGCCTGATAACCTGACTACCTGGCGTATGGATGCCCGGGCTGTGACTAAGGAAACATTGGTTGGGCAGGCCGAAATCGATATTGTTGCCACCAGACCTCTGCTGATCCGGCCCAGTACGCCGCGGTTCCTGGTTGTCAACGATGAGGTGACACTCTCGGCATCGGTGAACAATAACACTGATAAGGATATCCGGGCCACCGTTAGCCTGGAAGCAGCAGGCGTGACTATCGTTGGTGATGTGTCACACAAGGTGGACATTTCGGTCGGAGGGCGCACCCAGGTAAGCTGGCCCGTCGTGGTGGATGCCGATGTTGAATGGGTCGATCTTGTCTTCAGCGTCAAGGGCGGTGGTCTGGAGGATGCTTCCAAGCCGCCGCTGGGCCGGCCCGACCACGATCAGATGCTGCCTGTCTATCGCTACGAAGTACCTGAGACCGTCGGCACTGCCGGACAGCTTATCGACGCAGGTGGACGGCTGGAGGGCATCGTACTACCGCCAACGTACGATGTTAAGCAGGCAGAAGTCGATGTGCAGATCTCTCCCTCATTGGCAGCCGGTATGACTGATGGTCTGGAGTGGCTGGAGCATTATCCGTATGAATGTACCGAGCAAATCGTCAGTAAGTTCTTGCCCAACGCGCTGACGCTTGCAGCCTTCCGCCAGTTCAATTTATCTGATGCAGAGATGGAAACCAACCTTCAAACTCAAGTAAACCTAGCATTGCAGAAGCTGTATGCGCAGCAGCATGCGGATGGCGGCTGGGGATGGTTTGTAAGTAGCGAGAGCCGTTCGTTGGTAACAGCCTATGTTATTCAGGGTATGGTTGCTGCCGGGCAGGCTGGTGTCTCCGTCGAGCAGCGGGTGATAGACGACGGTATCGGCTACCTGATGGGCAACCTGAGAGCCATCGACACCCTTGACAGGCAGAGCGATCTACATCTCCAGGCCTATGTCCTGTATGTGCTGGCAAAGGCGGGGCACCCTGATGTGAGCCGCACGGTCCAGCTGTATGAGGCTCGCCAGGGCATGCAGCACTGGGCCCGCGCTTTGCTGGCCCAGACCCTGTGGATGATCGACCCAACCGATGGGCGCATTGAGAATATCAAGTCCGATCTGATTAATGCAGCTATGCTCAGCGCGACCGGTGCACATTGGGAAGAAGAGTCCAATGACGTCTGGAACTGGAACACCGATACACGCTCGACGGCCATGATCCTCGATACATTCGCGCTGCTGTGGCCTACTGGCGATCTGGGGCCCAACATCACGCGTTGGCTGATGATCGCGCGGGAGGGCGGACACTGGGAGACCACCCAGGAGACCGCCTGGGCGCTGATCGGTCTGACCGATTGGATGGTGGCGACCAAGGAGCTGGATGCCAATTACGACTGGAGCTTTACGGTCAATGGGTTGGATTATGGCAGCGGCCATGCCGGCGCCGATACGATCCGCCAGTCCACTGTTATCAACTTGACGCTGGAAGACCTGCTGAAGGATGAGGTGAACCGGCTCAACTTTAGCCGTGGTGACGGTCCGGGTCGTATGTACTATACAGCACATTTGACGGCTTATCTGCCTGTTGAAGAGGTCAAGTCACTCAGCCGGGGCGTGATCGTCTCAAGACGCTATGTGGATGCTGACGGCAACCCTGTCATTGAAGCACGCATCGGCGATGTATTGACCGTCCAATTGAACATCATTGCGCCCAATGATCTTTACTACGTGGTTGTCGAGGATCCCTACCCGGCAGGGGCCGAGGCCGTAGATATCAGCTTGCAAACGGAGAGCATTCTCGGACAGCGGCCTACACTCAGACCGGATGCGCCGCTGGCAAGGGGGTGGGGCTGGTGGTGGTTCTCGCAGACCGACTTGCGTGATGAGAAAGCAGTGTTGTTTGCCGATTATCTCCCGGCCGGAACCTATCAATATACCTACCAGATTCGTTTGGGCGCGGTGGGAACATTCCGTGTCATTCCGCCGGTTGCTCAAGAATTCTATCTGCCCGAGGTCTACGGGCGTGGTGAAGGCTCACTCTTTACCATTTTGCCCGAGTGAGAGACGAGGTGTGAGTTGACAGCAGATGGTTTTCCACTTACGCTCGAAACCATAAACCATAAACCATATGTTACCAATGACACTGAACAAACACATTCAAACGTATTGATAGGAGTGGTCTATGAGCAAAAGCTCGCCAATGGGAATGAAAATAGCAGCAGCTTGTAAGTGATTGTGGCGTATGGATTCCCGCTTTCGCGGGAATGACAGAATTGGCGAAGGC
>JAFGMS010000004.1 GCA_016927375.1 Anaerolineae bacterium | reverse complement strand
ACTATCTTCCAGAGAATGCCCTTTTGTCAACCTCTTTCTTCCTCTTTCTTCTTTGTTCGGTTTTTAAAGTGCGAAATTTAGGCTTAGCTTTTAGCTTTTCAGGCTTCGATCTGTGCTTGTAAACTCAGGCTGGAAACTCGTCACGTCTCACGTTTTACATATTTACCTTTTACGAATCACTCATAGCTACATTAGGGAGCGCCAAGTAGCTGAGTAGTAGCGAGTTTTCTTCTTTGTTTTTTCTCTGCTGTTAATCAAAAAGCAGGCGTTACTGCCACGTGATATGGTTTGTGTACACACGTGCATATCTCTATATGGGCAAATCTTCCTCCCGGCTGGGGGGAGCTACTAGCTCTTCGATATTGTGCTTGACGGCATAAGCGGCGGCCTCTGCTCGATTGGCTGCTCCAATCTTCGCCAGAACGCTGCTGACATAGTTCCGCACTGTGCCTTCACCTAGATATAATTTCACGGCGATTTGTCGATTGGTCAGACCTTCAGCAACCAATGCCAGCACAGCCAGTTCTTGCGGGGTCAGGTCCGAAAAGGCTGCTGCACGCTGGGCCTTGTTGGCGCTGCGCATTTCCGCAAAAACGGTTTTGGTCATGGCTGGATCCAACATACCCTCACCCCGGCTTACGCGCTCGACGGCGCGCACCAGCTCATTATCACCGATGCGCTTGAGGACGTAGCCGGCAGCTCCTGCCTGGATAGCGGCAAAGAGCAGCTCATCTTCAGCGTAGGAGGTCAGCATGATCACCCGGCAGGCTGGGACAGAATCGACGATCTGGCGGCAGGCCTCGATTCCTGAGAGGCCGGGCATCCGAATATCCAACACGGCTACGTCAGGCTTGACCTCTTTGGCTTTGGTAATAGCATCTTCTCCTGTGTCTGCCTCCGCAATAACGCGGAAATTCTCTTGCCGCTCCAGTAAAGCCCGCAGTCCAGCCCGAACTACAGCGTGATCGTCTGCAATGAGGATGCGCACGGTTTTGGGCATGCTCTACCTATTCTTTGTATCTTTCTAGTACAGTTGGGCATAAGTTCGTCGCCAGATTAAGGCAATCTTCCCAACTACATTAAGGTACTTTGCGTTGCACTTCTCGACTGGATACGGATTTCCGCCGCAAAGTACTAGCGATTTTATACCACTCTTATCTCAAAGGTGGTACATTTAATATAGTGTTATTTTAGCATACCCGGTATGCACAATCCATTTTAGCTAATATGTTGGTAAACAAATGAATAGCGTCTTAGGCCACCTCAAAGAAATTGTTTCAGCAGTTACCACCGCTGCTGAAGCCGGAACTTTGGAACAGGTCCTGGAAAACATTGCCGAGGTGTCTCGTAAGCTGGTTGGAGCGCGTTATGCGGCGCTTGGTGTGCCGGACAGCGATGGTAGTCTCCGATACTTCAAAACTGCAGGGATAACTCCAGAAGAAGCTCAGAATATCGACCATCTTCCTACCGGAAAGGGGTTGTTGGGAGTAATCATGCGAGAGCGCAAGACATTGCGGATCGAGCGCATGCAGGATGATGAGCGCGCTGCCGGTTTTTGTGAAGGCCACCCCATGATGACCAGTCTCCTGGGGGTGCCCATTCAGGCCGGTGAGCGGCTCTTTGGGATGTTATATCTATGTGATCGTATAGATAGAGAGCCTTTCAGCGAAGAAGACCAGATATTGATCGAAGCTGTGGCGGGCTATGCAGCATTGGCAATCGCCGGTTCTCATCTTCGGGAACAGCAGAAACGCCTGACACTGCTGGAAGAGCGCGAGCGGATCAGCATGGAGCTGCACGATGGTGTGATCCAATCACTCTACGCGATTGGAATGAGCCTGGAGATGGCTCATAACTCAGGGAATTCGCGGGATGGGGTTTACGCCAAGGCAGTTAACGGACTCAACGCAGTCATTGAGGATATCCGTCGCTACATCATGAATCTGAATGCGATTGATCAGCGCCAGAGGACCATCCACGAATGTCTGCAAGAAATGACTATGCGCCTGCACATTCCAAGTTCTCTTAGTGTTACCATTGATGCTCCAGACGATTATCCTCCTTTCACGGGCATTGCATTTGAGGCTATTTGCCAGATTATTCATGAGGCGGTGAGTAATGTTATTCGCCACTCAGCTGCTACCCGTCTCGAAATCAGCGTTCAGGAAAAGCTGAAGGATTTCCGGATTATCATTGCAGATGACGGCAAGGGCTTTGATTTTTCTAGTGCCGACAACCACAAAGGCCTAGGGCTGCATAACATTCAGCAGCGTGTATCGGCCTATGGAGGACAGATCGACGTCGACACGGCGCCGGGTCAAGGTACCAGATTGACAGTTACACTCCCTCTCTAGCAAATTTTAGCTGAATTTTACTCATCGCCAAAACTCATCATTTCAGTTGAAAATCCGCCGCAGGTTATCTTAATGTCGGGCCACATTCTACCCCCCAGGAGATTACGCCGGATGCATCTCCGGTAGCTCACTAAACCTGTGAGGTCTGGTGCTTCCTTGGATGGGGTGTCACAAAACGGGAATGCGCCCGATTATGTCCAACTGCTAAGAAACATCCCACCTTGTTTCTTGTAGTTGGAATAACACTGAAGCATGAAGGATTTCGAGGTAACTCATTTGAAATGCGCCCACTTCAGTTCACATAAGGCACATATATATGACATCTATCACTGGTCTTGCGGTACCATCATCTACTCAAAAAGTTATATTGTATACGGATAAAGGAGCGGACTTCTCGGAGGATGTCCGGTAGAAATTGCTATGAATGTTGCTGATATTATGATTGTCGACCCGGTTACTATTTGCCAGGACCGGACATTGCGAGATGCGGTGGAGATTATGGAACGCACCGGGTGCCATCATCTCCCCGTGACCGGTTCGGATGGGCATGTTATTGGCATCATCTCAGATCGCGACTGCCGCATAGCATTGAATTCTCCTGCCACACCTCCGGCAGACTGGCGCAGCAATAAAGCTGCACAGAATATCCTGGTTCGTAGTGTGATGACCCCTGCACCGATCATCGTCGAGCCGGACGCCTCAGCCGATGAAGCTGCCCGGTTGATGCTTTCCCACCATATCAGCAGCCTGCCTGTCATGCGCAGCGAGACGTTAATAGGAATCATCACCACTTCCGACATTCTCTCTGCTTTTATCCGGTTATCCAAGAATGTCCTGGAAGAAGTCGAAGATCCCTCATAGTGTGGTGATTGGAATGTATCCAGGATCTGGTGCCTGGAGTTCAAAAGCACAAGCCAGATTCCGGCTCTAGAGAAGGTTGTGTGGTAGATTTATCAAAAAAGGCTGAAGCAGCATCAATGCTGCTTCAGCCTTTTTCGTTTGGAAACCTTTTGTCGTGTTGTCCCTGTCCGGGTTACGCAAAGCACATTTACATATAGGTTTTTGGTAACTACTCAGCTACCTGGTGCTTCCTACTGTAGCTATAGGTAACGTGTAAAACGTGAGACGTGACGAGTATCCAGCCTGAGTTTACAAGCACAGATCGAAGTCTGAAAAGCTAAGAGCCAACAGCTAAGAGCTGAGCCAGTTACGGTTTTTGTCTATATCTCAGCACGACGCATTAAGACGAAGTAGCCTGCAACACCTATACCACTGAGTAATAACATCACTCCCACTGCCAATAGCAATGCCATAGCCCAGGTTGGTAAGCCACCACTCTGTGACGGCCCACTGACACTGTCGGCATCACTTGCTGCCCCTCCTGACAGAGCCCCAAACTCTCGACTGAGCGTTGTTCCTGGTTCGAGGTCAACTGTCCAACTCTGCTCGTTTGTAGGGCTGAAACCTTCACCGGTCCATGAAACAACATACGAGCCTGGTGGTACCTCATTGAAGCATTTTGGCTCGCTACCAGTGGTGGTATAGGTTGCAATGACCTCTGTGCCATTGTTAACCTCAAAGATCATCCCCGCCAGTTTGTCTTCTCCTGGCTCTCGGCTGCGGTTACTGTTGCTGTCTTCGTATCCCATAACACAGATAGTGCCATTTTGTGCTGGAGCAGCCACCTCGGAAGTCACTTCGGCCACTTCTTGCTGCTCCGGCGTTGGCGTTGCCGGTACAGGTGTGGGCTCCTGGGGTGGTCTGATAGTCAATTGCTGGCCAGGTGAGATGAATCGACACTTGTCATTATCCAAACCGTTGAGTGCATAGAACTCATCTAGAGTAATGTTGTACGCCACTACGATCCCCGTGCAGCTTTCTCCTGACGCTACAGTATGAATAATCGAGCCGTCCGGCTGTGGCGTCGCTGTAACAATTGAGCCGGCCTGGACCCCCCAGGGACCTGATGATGATTGGGTTGGCGGTGCCGCTGTCTTCTCTCCCGCCGGCTTATCAGAGGTCGGAGCCACTCCTTGTCCTGTAGCTACGAGACTGCCCTGATCCCAGAAGGAGTCGTTGCGATCTACACACCATCTTGGCCTTGTACGTGTAAAGACGGTGATTTTGTCGGCTGATGCTGTGGCTTCTATAGTGAGAAGTACAAATGTGTCGTTTTGAAAAACCTCGGGTGACCAAACCACAGTACCGGCCATGGCATTTGTTCCCCCTGCCGGATCGATCCCCACCTGCATACCCTGATCGGAATTTGATGGGTTGTCAGGCATTACTTGATTATCTTCAGTCTTATCTATTGACCAGGAAAGAGCGTAAATCGAGAATTTGTACGATGTACCTGGGGTTGCGTTGACCGTCTGCATCAAACCACCATCATGGAGCTTGTGCGCAGTCCAATAACGTGCTGAAAAGGTCCCGTCCTTGACGTGCGTCGGATGGGCTTCTCGCTCAAAATGCGGCTTGACGGCGTCACATCCACCATTGTCTACAAGATTGTACCAGGGTGTCCAACCGCTTGGGACATATCGCATATCCCCATCATTGTTGTACATGTACCAATCGCCTTCCATACTGCCGTTGTTCAGGATATTGGCTTCCTGGGCCGGGGCACCTTGTGCTGGGCTAATCCCAAGGATCAATATCAACAATCCGGCAAGTATGGCGGCTGCTAAAACAGTCTTGTGTAATTTCATATTTTTACCCTCTCCGTACCTTGCCCAATATGGCTTACCAACCGATCTTGATAATATCATATGGGCCTGCCAGCAAACATCCTACAAAAGTAGGATGTTGACAGAGTATTCCTGTGGCTACTCTGCTCTGCTGCTATGGATACCATAGCATAACGCAACCAAGTGAAAGTCCGCTAATTTTTGGCAATCAGCCCTTTTTGAACGTTATTTGCTGTCTTCGATCAATTGTATGCTGTGCAGGCAGACTGCCACTGGAGTACTGTCCATGTCTGTTGTGCCAGGGATAGGATCGATGCGGAGTTGGGTAATGATACCTTCCCAGTCTGGTAAATCTGCCAGTTCTATAAAGTAGGTATGCCTTCCATTTGCTATATCGATTTGAGAGGAGCGCTCCAGCGAATAATCATGCTCCTTTGTTTTCCAGAATACCTGCAAATATGATTGCCCTTTATAGAGATCTATATCTATCTCTAAACCTGACCACCGTCTGGCGTCGATTTCAATCTGTGGGCTTTGAAGCTGGGGATCCTTGCCGCCAGAGAAACACCAGGCCTGTTCAAAGCGTGGTGAGTCAATCCCCCAGGCCTGCCACCCTGACAACGAGTCTGTGAAAGTCCAGGACGTAACATTATCAGGAAACGTGTGTGGTGTGCTGTAAAACACATTCGAGCCATTCCAGATGATATCTGGCTGTAGGACATAACGCGTTTTGAGTGTCTCGATATCCTCTGGTAACAAACCAAACGGATTGCGTTCGGCGCTGCGAGACTCGTCCAGTACCATCTGGTCGATCCAGACTGTGTTGCCGCTGGCAAGCGCTTTGTCGAGACGGGAAATCAGTACTGCCATGATCTGTGCCTGGTCATCGCCATTGTTATACGCCATTTCTCGCAGTGAGAGATATCCCGAATGGTGCGCATAGAAGGGAATATAGACATCGAGTATATTGCCACGTGTCACTACCAGATCGTCGGGGGCCATCTCGGCCTGGAGAGCTGTGGTGATGAGGTAATAGTAATCGTTTTCCGGGTCGCCGGCGGCCTTGACCGGAGCAAGGTTTGCGCGGAAAAGCAAAATCGCCAAGACCATGGGGACGATGGCGTGAGTGATGCGCAGCAGCCACAGAATATGGCGCGCATCTCTATCCTCATCTTTCGCGGGCAGCCAACCGGCCATAATCCAAAAACCCCACAGTGGAAGCAGAGCGATCCAGAACTCGATGTTAAATGGCTCCCACCACCAGAAGAAGGCACCATAGAGCGCCAACCATGCGCCGCCAAAAGCAAGCCAGCTTGCTCGGCGAGGCTCATGACGAGATTTCCACAGCCCCAGCCCCATACCAAGCGCAGCCAGACCATAAAATACCCATGCCAGCCAGGCTTGCTCGCTGATGCTGTTCTCTAACCCCATTCGCAATGCGGGAAAGTGATCCAGACTGAGATACCCACCCCAGCGCCCGGTTTGAGCATAGTCGGTGAGCCAGGAGTAGATAGCTTCCAGACTGCTCAAATTACTATTGGCGATCACCAATCCATAAGGAATGAGCACAGCCAACGCACCTATACCGGCATAGGTGGCTAAAATGCTGAATCTGCGTAGGGAAGGACGGAGCAGCAAGAACAACATTACCGGAATGGCGAACATGACATTGGTCTGGTGAAACATGATTGCCCCTGCGTGAGCCATTCCTAATGCTGCTGCGCGGGCCGGATGGGGCTTTTCATCGAGAACAGATAGAATCCACATCGAGAGAGTAAGAAATGCTGCAGCCAGTGTGTAGACCTCAACTTCAGACGCATATAACCAATAGGCATAGCATACACCAACCGCAGCCGCTGTACCCAGCGAGGCCCAGGCATGCCCGGTCCAACACACGCCAAAGCGCCACAGGAACAAGATACCCAGTGCGCCTACCCCAGCATTGATAATCTGGATGGGTAAATCTGAGTGGCCCTCATAACCCAGCACTTGAGCCAGCCGGTAAGCCAGTTTGCCCAGCGGGGCATAGAGCAGGTGATGGGGATGAAATAACTCCGGCAGTGGCTTGACTTCAATGTTCCACATATAGGATACAGCATCGAAGGTATGAACCGCTGTACGTGTTTTGAAGTAGAGAATGCCCAGAGCTGCCACCACCAACAACCCGGCGATGGTGGAAATCTGCTGTATAAGTATCCGCCGAGCGGTAGATAGTTGGGTACCTGATTTCTGACGCAATAGCTCCCCTTTTCTACATACTTTGGCAGGATTATAACACCATGATTGCGCATTTCCTGCATACTCCAATGTGAGTCTGGCAATCCTCTACTGTCCTGCTGTCCTGACGCTCGCCTCCCACACTCCCAGCCCTATACTGCTACCATACTCACGACGGCTCCTGCATCTATCTACCTTCCGGGCCGGCGCTTGCCTAATCGTCATCCCCTAAGGGTCTGTAAAAGAATAACTGTCCGGTTCAGCTGGTCGTGCCATCCATGTGAGTCGTAGTCAGCTTTTGGTGGTTAGTTGTTT
>JAFGMS010000385.1 GCA_016927375.1 Anaerolineae bacterium | reverse complement strand
TCTTTGTAGTTATGTCGGAAATCTTGGGCACAGAGGTTATTCTCGGAGCCTTTCTTGCTGGTGTGTGTGTAGCTTTGCTCATGACGCCTAAGGATGCTCATGTTACCCATGAGCTAGAGACAATCGGCTACGGATTTCTTATTCCTCTTTTCTTCATTAAGGTTGGGATCGACTTTGAACTGGCTGCTCTCCTGACTTCTCCGCAGGCTATGCTGTTAGTTCCTCTACTAATCGTGGCTGCTGTGGCTGTGAAAGTGCTGCCTGGTTTGATTTTTCGCTTGCAGCATGGCTGGCGGGAGGTTTTGTCCGGCAGCTTACTGTTATCGGCACGGCTGTCACTGATCATTGCTGCAGCGGCAATTGGTACACGTCTGGGCATTATCACTGGACCAACTAACGCAGCTATCCTTTTGGTAGCGATCCTCACGGTCACGCTGGCCCCCCTAGCTTTCTCGGCTCTTGTACCTTCAAAGGAATTGACGACGCACAGTCCTATCGTGATTGCTGGGGGAGGAGAATTGGGCTTGCAAGTGGCCCAGCAGCTCCGTGCGCATCAGGAAGACGTGATCATTCTCGACGGCGACGAAGATCGTGTGACGCGTGCCCATGAAAGAGGCTTCGAGAGTTTTGCGATCGCAGTAGAGAAAAATGGTTCCGAATTAGAAAAGGTTCTCAGCGGCAAACAAGTTATGGTTTGTACATATGGAGATCCTGACAAAAACTATAAAGCATGCCGGGTAGCACGTACCAATTACGGAATTCCGCAAGTGGTAGCACGGGTAAGTACACCTGTAGACCTGGCACGCTTCGAACAATTGGGGGTAAGAGCAGTTAATGCCGCACTCGATCATGCGGCATTGCTGACTATGGTGGTACGTAACCCCGCCACCTACGAATTGCTGACTCGCACTGATGACAGTAAAGAGATCTTTGAGGTTTTTGTGGCACGAGAAACTTGTATCGGCAAGACATTAAGTCAATTGCAGCTGCCTGGGGATACGTTAGTTCTGGCTGTGCGGCGCAACAGCGAATTATTGGTGCCGAACGGGAGCACACAGATTGAGAAAGGAGATTACCTGACCCTGCTGGGATCTGTCGAATGGGTCAGAGCAGGACGGCAAATGTTCGAGACCTCCTGTTAATTTGCATCTTCGTATTTTGCAGTTGTTGCATTCTTGTTTTATTGGATAGACATCAATCTGGGCTCGATTATGCTCCACTTTCTATTGGCAAGCCGAAGAAAATATCACTGCTTAAAAGCTGTAGCGATTGTGTGGCTACTTGTGGCAGGCTGCCAAACGGCTTTCTCGCCAGATCCCAGTGAAACACCAAGCCAGACCAACACACCCACATTGACCTGTACACCCTCATCAACTCCAGAGCTGACATTGACGGCGTTACCGACTGCTACCATGCCGTCTCCGGAGATGGTCGGGCCAGATAGCTATCCGCGCGGCGTTAATCCATTGACGGGCCTGATGGTCGATGAACCAGATGTGCTTTCCCGCCGGCCATTATTGATCAAGGTCTCAAACGCCCCGCCGGAAGTTCGCCCGCAAAGCGGCATCGGCAGTGCTGATATCATTGTCGAGAATTATGCCGAGGGGGGGTGGACACGCTTTGCGGCGATTTTCTACAGTCAGGATGTCGAGCATGTTGGCTCAGTGCGCAGCGTCCGTCTCGTAGATATGCAGCTTGCACAGGCCTTCGATGCTATCATGGTATTTTCAGGTGGCAGCCGCGGGGTGATTGATACGGTTCGTCTCTCACCGCTGTATCCCTACAATACCATCTCGCCTCAGTTTGGATATGGAGAGCCGTACTTTGTACGCTTTCCTCGCTCTGGTCTGGCATTTGAGCACACTTTGTTTACTGACACGAGCGTACTCCGGGAGTGGTTGGTGGACAAGAATGTCAGGGGAGACCCGGATTTCATGCTTCCTGGCATGGCTTTTGTATCTATAGTGCCCCCTAATGGACAGGCCGCCACCCTGGCTGTCATCGATTATGCCCGGACGCGTGCGTCATGGCATTTTGATCCGCTCTCCGGCACTTATCTGCGCTGGACCGATAACACTCCCCATACCGACGCGCTCACTGGCCAACAGTTGGCCTTTGAGAATGTGATTGTGATCAGCGCCTATCATGATGAAATCGAGCTCTTTCCGGAGAAGTACTTTGGTGAGGAGAGATCGTTATACATTGAGCTTCAGGGCGAAGGACCAGTAACACTGCTTCGTGACGGTCAGGCATTTGAGGGTCGCTGGCATCGCCCCAATGAACACGATATGTTCTCCTTAACAACCACTGATGAGAAGGTGCTTCCCCTCAAACCGGGAAGGACCTTTGTTCAGGTCATCCGGGCCGGATTCGAGCTGTTAGTGGTTGAGCCCTAGCATGTACGCCGAAGTGGTTGTCAGCCTGCCGGTTGAGGACGTCTTTCATTACCATATTCCCGCCGATTTGGCTGGCCGTTTGGAGGTTGGACACCTAGTTGAAGTGCAGTTTGGCGCACAGAAGACTCAAGGTGTCATTGTTGGTTTTACTCTCCAGCCGGCGGTCAAAGATACCCGACCGATTCTCCGGTTAGTTGATCGCAATCCTGTCGTTCTCCAGTCGCATCTGGCTTTGGCTCAGTGGCTCAGTGAGACCTATTTGGCTCCTCTTTCGGACTGCTTGCGATTGTTTATTCCACCAGGTGTTTCCAAGCGCGGTGATATGCAGATCCTGCCGGTCATCGATCCTATGCAGATCGAGGCTGCGACGGGAACACAGACACACCTGCTCAAGCTGCTGGCCCGGCGCGGCCCATTGCGTGGGCGTCAAATCGCGCGGTCGATGCCTCGCCGTGATTGGCAGGAAGCAGTTCGGCAGTTGGCAGACCGTGGTCTCTTACTGCGTGAGCCGGTTCTTGACCCACCCTCCATACACCCCAAACGTGTACGCGTCGTTGAAATGGCTGTTCCACCAGAAAAAATTGGCAGCGTTGTTGTACAGCTTTTTGAAGGTTTGACGCCTGGCAGCACACGTCATAATGCTGCCGAGCGTCGAACTGCCATCTTACGAATGCTGGCTCAGACGCGCGAGCCTGTCGAAGTAGGACAGATTTACACCGCCGTGCCTGGGAGCAAGCTATCTGATCTTAGGATGCTGGCAGAAGATGATTGGGTGATCTTGCGCGAGGAGGAAGCATGGCGAGATCCTCTCGAAGATGTCACCTTTGTTCCCGATGTGCCACCGCGTCTGACTTTTGATCAGCAGGCCGCTTGGGAAGAAATCGAGCAAGCACTGAAACCTGATATGCAATCTGAGCCGATTTTGCTTCATGGTGTCACCGGCTCAGGCAAAACGGAGCTTTATCTCCGGGCCGTCGCATGTGTGCTGAAACAAGGCCGCAGTGCGATTGTGTTGGTGCCGGAGATCGCGCTGACGCCGCAGACCGTTCGTCGTTTTGGGGCGCGTTTTTCTGGAAGGATGGGCCTGATACACAGTCAGCTCTCTGATGGCGAGCGCTATGATACCTGGCGGCGGGCACGCAGCGGTCAGTACGATGTCATTGTTGGTCCTCGCTCGGCTCTCTTTGCCCCACTGCAAAATCTTGGTCTGATCGTGATCGACGAATGCCACGATGATAGCTACAAACAATCCCCCCCGATCACGCCCCCCTATTATCACACGCTTCCCACAGCCATCGAGCTGGCGCGCTTGCAAGGCGGTTTGGTGATCATGGGGAGTGCGACACCGGACATCGTGACTTACGCGCAAGGTGCACGGGACGAGTTCAGGTTATTGAGCCTGCCGGCTCGCATTATGGGACATCGCCGAGCTATCGAGTTGCAGGCAGTTCATTTTCATATCAACCAGACACATTACAGCCACCTGCCCGAGGATCCCGATGAGGCAGTCATGATCGATCTACCACCGGTACAGGTGGTAGATATGCGACGAGAGTTGCAATCCGGAAATCGGACTATTTTCAGCCGAGCCTTGACCGATGCCCTAGCAGATACTCTACGACAAGATCAACAAGCTATTTTGTTTCTTAACCGGCGAGGAACGGCCACCTATGTTTTCTGCCGAACCTGTGGACATGTCCTGCTCTGTCCGCGTTGCGATATACCGCTGACTTGGCATACATACCAGGCTGGGCAGCAGGCAGAACAGGGCTTTCTCGTGTGCCATCAGTGCAATCATCGTACCCAACATCCCAAGGTGTGCCCTGCCTGCGGCTCGGAGCACATCCGGTTTTTCGGCGGCGGGACCGAGCGCGTTGAGCAGGATGTGCTTACACATTTCCCTGAGGCCCGGGTGCTGCGCTGGGATCGGGACACGACGTCAGATAAGGGTGCCCATACGTTGATCCTCCAACGCTTTGCCAACCACCAGGCTAATGTCCTGATCGGGACGCAGATGATCGCCAAGGGGCTCGATCTGCCAATGGTAACCCTGGTAGGCGTAATTAGCGCAGATACAGCGCTCTACCTGCCGGATTATCGCAGTGGAGAGAGAACGTTTCAACTTCTCACTCAGGTCGCTGGACGGGCCGGGCGGGGTCTGCTGGGAGGCAAGGTAATTCTCCAGACGTATGCGCCGGAGCATTATGCTATCGAGGCAGCCGCCGAACACAACTTTCATGCCTTTTACACTCAGGAGATGACCCATCGCCGCGAATTGGGCTACCCTCCATTTATCAGACTAGTCCGGCTGATCGTCCGGGCCGAGAGTGCCCAGCGTACCCAAGTGGAAGCTGAACGCTTGTTTACGCTATTGAGTGAAAGAATTGCCAACGGGAAATTCTCCAACACCTCACTGATTGGCCCCGCGCCCTGTTTTTACCCCCGACGAGAGGGGCTATATCGATGGCATATCCTGGTGCGTGGGCCAGCGCCGTCTGTGCTGCTGGCCGATTTGCGACCTTCACAAAATTTGCAGATCGACGTCGATCCGGTTTCGGTGCTGTGAAGGATGTCTAGGATAGATCTGTTTAACGAATACCTGGTAAGTGATAAGAAGAGTTATCAGTAACTATCGACAAAACGGGCCAATGGCAGCAGAAAACACCCAGATCGTCCGGAGGCTCGTACTCAGATATTTCCAAGGAATCGGCCAGAGCGCTCAGAAAAACAGGATTCCAATCGAGATTCCACCAGTGTCCCTGTTGATCTTCCCGATTCTGGAGAGTGGTATGGAGCAGCTTAATTTCTCATTTCCCAAGACGCTGAACAACCTCTGTTCGCATCAGGCCCGTTCGTGCGCAATGGCGGAGGAAATAGGCAACAAAAAGGGCAGGGAGAACCCCGCCCTCTTCGATTTTAGCGCACCGCCGCCAAGGGAATCTACATAGAACGCGCGCACGTCCGTGTCGAACCAGGAGCAGGCAGCGGTGCCAAGTCATTGGCTTGATTATAGCACGCTGGTCTCAAAAGCCAGTAGTCAAAGCAAGCCTGTGCCTTGGCGTGAGTGCTAACGCGGCTGCAATTGTAGAGATTGCCTGAGTAGTTTGACAATGTCAACTTTAGTAACCTCTCGATGTTGCTATGCTCAAAGAGGCGCTCTTCGTTCCAGATCCGTCGATCCTTCGTCGAT
>JAFGMS010000384.1 GCA_016927375.1 Anaerolineae bacterium | reverse complement strand
CGTATTGCTCGATGATCCGCTTTCAGCCTCGCGAACGACAGTAGCCGTAGCGAAAAGGATGATATTGGGCTTAAGTTGACACCTATGGAGAAGGAACATGTCATCTCCCTGTTCCCTATCAACAAGCACTACAACTTTCGGCCGCCGCTGCATCAGCCTAAACCTTGCACCCTCATTCGCTCCAACCGTCCGTATGCGTTAATATTCTGGGAACATTTCAAGAAGGCTGACAAATGAGCGACGAGTGTGCCATTCACTACCGGCTGACGATAGCCGGTGTGGAGCGTCATCCCCTGCCTGTAAATGGGTTGAGAACTATTCTGGGTGGAGATACGATCTTTCCAGGCTTTTGACTCGGCACTCGTTACTCAGCTCTCTTGAAAAGAGAGCTATCCATGGGGTGGCGCTCCACCACAAAGTGATGAATTTGTTTGAAGTGTTGGGTGGCAGTTGGCGGCAAGATAAGCAAAATGCACCTAGGAAACATATGTATCTGCGCTGCCACCCAACCTACATTGACTGGTTGTGTCTGCGCACATTCACTCATGACTCATCCCTCATGACTCAAGCCTGTTTTCTGAGGAGTTTTGTATGACGTTACCCGGTGGCCCTATACGACTGGCGCTCGAAGACGGCAGCATCTGGCATGGCAGTGGCTTCGGCGCCACAGGAACATCCATCGGTGAGGTGGTTTTCAACACCAGCATGACCGGCTACCAGGAAATCCTGACCGATCCCAGCTATGCCGGCCAGATCGTGGTGATGACTGCCCCGCAGATCGGCAACACGGGCATCAATCCGGACGATAGCGAGTCCCGCCGCATTTTCTTGCGTGGCTTCATCGTCCGGGAGCTCAGCCCGGTGGTGTCCAACTGGCGGTCGACGGGCACTCTGCACGATGAGCTTGTCCGGCAGGGGGTACCAGGAGCATCTGAAATGGATACCCGCGCCATTACGCGCCGCCTGCGTGAGAAGGGAGCCCTCAAGGGTGTGCTGACGACCGATGAGAGCATCAAGGATGCCGATCTGATCGAGCAGACACGGGCCTGGCCTGGTCTGGAGGTCATTGACCTGATCCCCGAGGTGACTTGCGAGGAGCCATATGGCTGGAACAAGCCCAATGACCCTGAGTGGGCCATCCCTGGAGCTCCGGATGCTGCCTCTTCTGATGCTTTCCACGTGGTTGCCTTCGACTGCGGGATCAAGACCAATATCCTGCGCCGCTTTGCCACCCACGGGTGCCGTGTGACGGTCGTCCCGGCCAAAACATCTGCCGACGAAGTCTTGAGCATGAACCCCGATGGCGTCTTCTTGAGCAATGGCCCCGGCGACCCGGCCGTGGTGACCTACCTGGTCGAGACAACAGAGCAGCTGCTGGGCAAGGTGCCGGTCTTCGGCATCTGCCTGGGCCACCAGATCCTGGGGCAGGCGTTTGGCGGCAAGACCTACAAGCTCAAATTCGGCCATCATGGCGGCAACCAGCCGGTCAAGCATCTGCCGTCGGGCCGCATTGAGATCAGCGCACACAATCACAACTATGCCGTCGATCCCAAGACCCTGCCGGATGATGTCGAGGTAACGCACATCAACTTGAATGACGACTGCTGCGAAGGGATGCGCCATAAGACCATCCCGGCCATCAGCATTCAGTACCACCCGGAGGCCGCGCCTGGCCCCCATGATGCTGATCCGCTGTTTGTCGAGTTCGTCCAGATGATGCAGAGACGGAAGTAGGGGGATGGGGGTTAGGGATTGGGGATTGAAGAAAAACACAACCCTTCCCCCTTTTTTGTTAGTTACGGATATTCATCTGTCACCAGGTGCTCAGCCCGGCAGGTATGGGCGGTGAATACATGTCCGGCACAAGTAAAAAACTGATCGCCGATCATGCGATTGTCGTTCAATCACCGGAAACTGATCGCCAGAACTAATCACTAGAAACCAATCATTAATAACTGTCGGGAAAGAGATATGCCCAAGCGAACGGATATCAAGACGATTATGGTCATCGGCGCCGGGCCGATCATCATCGGGCAGGCGGCTGAGTTCGACTACAGCGGTACGCAGGCCATCAAGGTGCTGAAGTCGGAAGGGTACCGGGTGGTGCTGGTAAACAGCAATCCGGCTACCATCATGACCGATCCGGAGATGGCCGATGCAACATACATCGAGCCGATTACCCCGGACACTCTGGAGATGATCATCCAGAAAGAGTGTCCCGATGCGCTGCTGCCGACGGTCGGTGGGCAGACCGGGTTGAACGCCGGCATGGAGCTGGCCGAGGCGGGGATACTGGATAAATATAATGTGGAGCTGATCGGCGCCAATGCGAGGGCTATTGAGCTGGCCGAGGATCGTCTGCTCTTCAAGCAGGCGGTCGAAGAGGCCGGGCTGGCTTGTCCGCAAAGCGGGCTGGCCGGTTCTGTGCAAGAAGCGTTCGATATCGCCGGGCAGATCGGCCGCTACCCGCTTCTCATCCGGCCGTCCTTTACTTTGGGCGGCAGCGGGGGCAGCGTGGCCTACGATGAACAAGACTTCATCGCCAAGGTCGAGTTTGGCCTGCGCGAGAGCCCGGTCGACACGGTTTTGGTCGAGGAGAGCGTTCTCGGCTGGAAGGAGTTCGAGCTTGAGGTAATGCGCGACCGGGTCGATAACTTCGTCGTCATCTGCTCGATCGAGAACCTCGACCCGATGGGCATCCACACCGGCGACTCGATTACCATTGCCCCGGCCATGACTCTCACCGACCGCGAGTATCAGCGCCTGCGCGACCAGGCCAGGATCGTCATGAGCGCGGTCGGGGTAGAAACCGGCGGTTCAAACGTCCAGTTTGCCGTCAACCCGGAGGATGGGCGGGTGCTGGTCATCGAGATGAACCCGCGTGTCAGCCGCTCATCGGCGCTGGCCAGCAAGGCCACCGGCTTCCCGATTGCCAAGATCGCCGCGCTGCTGGCGGTCGGCTACACACTCGACGAGATCCCCAACGACATCACCCGCACCACCATGGCGGCCTTCGAGCCCAGCATCGATTACGTGGTCACCAAGCTGCCCCGCTGGGCCTTCGAGAAGTTCACCGGCGTCGACCCTACGCTCGGGCCCCAGATGAAATCGGTGGGCGAGGCCATGGCCATCGGCCGGACGTTCAAGGAGTCTTTCCTCAAGGGGCTGCAGTCGCTGGAGCTGTCCCGGCTGCCTTACCCCACAGGCGAGAACAGGGTCTGGGGCGGCAAGCTGGAGAGTCTGGGACATGCCACCGACAACCGCATCTGGGCTGTGTGGGAGGCCCTGCGCGAAGGCCATACGCCGCAGGATATCGTCGAGGCAACGGATTTCGATCTGTGGTTCGCTGCCCAGCTCGCCGAGATCGTCGCGCTTGAGAAAGACCTCGCCGGGCATGCTTCGCTGGATGACATGCCGCGTGAGCTGCTGCTCAAGGCCAAGCGGACCGGGTTCAACGACGGGCACATTGGCTACCTGCTGAGCCTGGATACCTTTCCGCCGGCCGCGGGAGAGGCGGAACCGGATCGACAAATTACAGCGGCAGATGTTCGTGCGCGGCGTAAAGAGTTCGACATCCTCCCAACCTACCACGTGATCGATACCTGCGCCGCCGAGTTCGAGTCCTATACTCCTTACCTGTACAGCTCCTATGAGACCGAGAGCGAGGCGCCACCCACTGACCGGGAGAAGGTGATCATCCTGGGCAGCGGTCCCAACCGCATCGGCCAGGGCATTGAGTTCGATTACTGCTGCGTGCACGCTTCTTTTGCGCTGCGGGATGCGGGTTACGAGGCCATTATGGTCAACTGCAACCCGGAGACCGTCAGCACCGACTATGACACATCGGACCGGCTGTACTTTGAGCCGCTGACGCTGGAGCACGTGCTCAATATCGTCGATCGCGAGCAGCCGCGGGGCGTGATTGTCCAATTTGGCGGGCAGACACCCATCAACCTGGCCGAGCAGCTGGTTGAGGCCGGTGTGCCGCTCTTGGGCACCCCGGCAGACTCCATCGATATTGCAGAGGACCGCGGGCGTTTTGGCGAACTCTTAGAGCAGTTCGAGATACCTTGCCCGGCCCACGGTGTAGCTTATTCGCTGGAGGAAGCACGCGGGGTCGCCGGCCGGATCGGCTACCCGCTGATCGTGCGCCCGTCGTACGTCCTGGGCGGCCGTGCTATGGCCATCATCTACCATAAAGAAGAGCTGAGCGCCTACGTTGAGAAGGCTGTCCGGGCCATGCCGGGACAGCCGATCCTGATCGACTACTACCTGGAGGATGCCTACGAGATCGACGTCGATGCCATCTGTGATGGGGAACGGGTGATCGTCGGCGCTGTGATGCAGCACATCGAGGAGGCAGGCGTCCACAGCGGCGACTCGGCCTGCGTCATCCCGCCCTACAAGGTATCGCTCTTTCACCTCTCCTACATTCACGAGTACACCGAGCAGATGGGACTGGCACTGAACGTCCGCGGGCTCATGAACGTCCAGTACGCCATCAAGGATGACATTGTCTACGTCCTGGAGGTCAACCCGCGTGCCAGCCGGACCGTACCCTACGTCAGCAAGGCCACCGGTGTACCGCTGGCCCGAATGGCGACCCATGTCATCATGGGCCAGTCGCTGGAAGACCTGGGGCTGATCGAGCCGCCGCCGGTGTACGGCTTCTTTGTCAAGGAAGCCGTCCTGCCCTTCAAGAAGTTCATGGGCGTCGATGCGCTGCTGGGGCCAGAGATGCGTAGCACGGGTGAGGTAATGGGGCACGCTTCGTCCTTCGGGGAAGCTTTCGCCAAATCGCAGATGGCCGCTGATAACCCGCTGCCGCAGTCCGGGACGATCTTCCTGAGCGTCAATAACTACGACAAGAGCGCGGCGCTAAAGCTGGCTCGCGATCTCATCCGCATGGGTTTCCAAATCGTCGCAACGCAGGGTACAGCAGCCTTTTGTCAACAAGCCGGGCTCGACGTCGGGGTGATCAACAAAGTCAGCGAGGGCAGCCCGCACATTGTCGACCTCATCCGCGAGGGGAAGATCGCCTTGATCATCAATACTCCCTATGGCCCAAGCGCGCACGGCGATGGGAGTAAAATCCGGGCTGCCGCGGTACGCTACGGCATCCCGATTACCACCACGCTGAGCGCAGCCCAGGCGGCTGCCAACGGCATCAAGGCGCTGCGGGCCAAGGACTTTGCGGTGCGCAGCCTGCAAGACCATTACAATCTGACCAAGGACAGGGTAAGACCGCTGCGATTGCTGAATGGCTGAAGGGATGAGGCTTGAGGCATGAGGGACGAGGCACGAGCAACGAGTAATGAGCAACTAGTACAGTTGGGCATAAGTTCATCGCCAGATTAAGGCAATCTTCCCAACTGTATAAAGTACTTTGCGTTGCACTTCTCGACTGG
>JAFGMS010000383.1 GCA_016927375.1 Anaerolineae bacterium | reverse complement strand
TGGGATTCGAACCCATGACCTTCTCCTTGGCAAGGAGACGTTCTACCGCTGAACCACGCCCGCATTGACAAGCATTATAGCAAAGACCGATTTCAGATGCAAGAAACTGGTTTGGGATTTTACGACCAGTGTTAGTATCACTGCGGGCTTACTATGCCGCGATACATCGGGAGAATTGTCGGTAACGGAAAGTGATGCGAGTATATCCGACTCAGAAAACACAAAAGCGCCGTTTTCGACGCTCTCGAAGCAACATGTACGCTTACCCAGAAGGGGCTAATGGGTTTTGCCGTTTCCCTGCAGGCCCTGGATGGCTGGGATCAAATCATCGTCCATTGAAGCCTTGGTGACAAATGCATCTGCTCCTGCCTGTAGTGCAGCCTGACGGTGCAGGGGGGTATCCAGCAACGTCAAAACGATGATTGGCAGACTAGGCCAACGCTTTTTAACTTGTTGTGTGAGTTCCAGGCCGTTCATCTCGGGCATAGACACATCTACAATGAGAAGTGTGGGAGAGAGACGCCCAAGCAAATCCAGAGCTTCTGGCCCCGAAGTCGCCGTTCCAATAACCTTGAGACCATCAAACGCTTCTAGAAATTCCTGCGAAACGGCCAGAAAATCTTGGTTGTCATCAACAAGTACAATCTGGCTGATTTGCACAGCATTTCCTCTCATTAAAACCGGCATCATTGTAGGCTTCTTTCAGATTGGCGAGTTTGTTGTGTATTGTTGTTTATGCCAATCTGCAATAACGGTAACATGATTCACTGAGCTGTGGAATGGGGTACTTCCCTACTCTATAGAAAACTGGCCGCCGTTGCCCTCGATGATGCCTTGAGCAATGGCAAAGCGCACCAGTCCGGTTACATCGCGGATGTTGAGTTTATCCATCAAGCTAAAGCGGTGTTTTTCTACTGTCTTGATACTGATGCCGAGATAGTGGGCAATTTGGCGATTGGTGTTGCCTTCGGCGACCAGTTGCAGCACCTCCCGCTCACGCGGGGTGAGGCGGTCGATGGGAGCTTCGATGCTATCCTTGCGGAGCAGGATCTCCTCAATTTCCTCACGTGGGATCTGTGCTGAAAGATAGGTAGTGCCATCAACAACTGCGCGGATTGCTGTTGGGAGCTCATCGGCTGCAGCGTCCTTGAGCAGGTAACCGTTCGCTCCGATCATCAATGCTTGCACGATGTACTCCTGTGCATGGTGCTGCGAGAGAATGATTATCTTCGGAGGATATTGCAGGTTGCGCAAGCGGGAGGTTGCCTCAAGACCGTTCAAATGGGGCATCATAATATCCATGACAACCACGTTAGGGCGCAGCTTCTCGGTCATCTCCAGAGCCTGATTGCCGTCTTCTGCCTGGCCAATAACTGAGAACTGATGACCTTCCTCAATCAGGGCTCGCAGTGCTTCACGTACCAGGTGATGGTCCTCCACGAGAAGGATCGATATAGGTGTCATGTCTCTGGCTCCTTGAATATGACTGGGAATGAAGCTTCTACCCTGGTACCTTTGCCTGGTTTGCTTTCAATTTGAAGCCGTCCCCGGTTGATATCTATTCGCTCTTGCATAGAAAGCAGGCCCAATCCTATATCAGGCTTGTCGTCATTTCGCAGTGCATTGAAATCGAAACCACGCCCATCATCTTTGATCGCTACTTTAAGCTTGGTAGCGTTTAGGGCAGATGAAACTTCTACCTGACTGGCGTTAGCGTGTCGCAAGACGTTGGTCAGGGCCTCTTGCACGACACGGTAGACAGCGAGCTCAATATCGGGATCCAGCCGCTTCTTCATGCCTTGATGTTGATACTGAATGGGCATCTGTGTGCGCTTGGAGAAGCCTTCGCACAACCACTCCAGTGCCGGCTGCCAGCCCATTTCGTCCAGCAAAGGTGGGCGAAGCTGGTGAGATAGAGAGCGCACGGTTTGCAGCGATTCCTCTACCAGCCCTCCCAAGGTCTTAAGTTGATCACGCGCCGCTTCTGCTTCTGGTGATAGCACAGCAGAAAGCATTTTTAGGCGCATTTTGGTGACAGTCAGGGATTGCCCTACTTCGTCATGAAGCTCGCTGGCAACACGGCGACGTTCCTCTTCTTGCGCTTGAGTGAGTCGAGTAGATAGCTCTCGAAGACGTGCCTTGGCGATGATATGCTGGCTCACGTCGCGGGCGATGCCTTCCATGGCAATAAGTTCGCCGTGCTCGTCGTAGATGGGGGTCATTCTCAATTCAAGGTGGACGATGTGGCCATCTTTGTGAAAGACGCGAGCGATGCTGTGCTGGCTTGGCCGCTCCGGATCTGCCAGATCGGAGAAGATGCTGTCGTAAACGGGGATATCATCGGGGTGAACGGTGCGATAGTTCAGACCGGGATCGGCGTAGTATTCTTCCGGCGTGTATCCGGTGACTTCCAGGGAGGCTGGACTGACATACTCAAAACCAACCCTGTATGACCAGCGAAAAATCATATCTGGCGCATTTTGAGCCAATCTTCTGAAACGTTCTTCGCTCTCACCCAGGGCTTCTTCTGCTCGCCGGCGTTCGGTCAGCTCCTGTTGAACTTGCTCGTACAGCCTCACGTTGTGGATTGCTACAGCGGCTTGCCCACCGAGGGCTTCCAGCAAGCGCAGATCATTGTTATCAAAGGCGCTAGAGCGAGAGAAATTGTCGGCAAACAACACGCCAATGACCTGTTGCTCGGCGATTAGCGGCACGCCTAGCGTCGAGCGCATACGATTCAGGCTCGCGTCTCCAATCGACTTGAATTCGGGGTCGCCGGCTACATCGCCGATGTTTTGTGGCTGGCGGCTGCGATAGACCCGTCCCATCATGCCAGTGTCAGGGGATAGTGCCAGTCCCTTCATAGCTGCGTTCTCGAACCCATACCAGGCACTGGCAACAAGCTTGTCCTGGTGCTCATCGTATAGCCATATCGATGTAGCTTCGGCGGCGGGCAGCAAGTCTCTGACCGCATGGATGATGATCTCCAACATGATGTCCTGCTCAAGCTGCCGAGCCAGCAGATTGCTGACATTGAGGAGAGCAGCCAGTTCCCGGCTGCGGCGCTGGATCTCCTCCTCAGTCTGTTTGCGCTCGGTGATGTCAGAAGCCAGTGCCAGCCTAGCCGATTTGCCGAAGATGTTGATTGGACTCGAGGTGATTTCTACATCGATCAGGGTTCCATCCTTCTTCAGATGTTTCCATATCTCCTGAATGCTGGTATGAGCCTCTAGCTCTGCTGTTTCTGTTATCTTTGTCAGCGGGTCTGGTAAGCTCTGTTCTAGTTGGATATCACCGACAGTCATGTTTAGAAACTCTTCGTATGAGTAACCATAGTGTTGGATAGCAGATTCATTGACCGCCAGGAAAGCGAGTGTGTCATTGTCAACGACCCACATGGGGTGGGGGTTTCTTTCGAACAACAACCGGTAGCGTCTCTCCGAGTCCTTTATGGCTTGTTCGGCGCGTTTGGCTTCGGTGACATCATGGTTGATCATGACCAGCCCTGTTGTTTTGCCGTTTTCATCCTTGAGAACTGAGACGGATATCCGTATGATAATAGGTGTACCATCTTTGCGTTGATGGGGCAATTCTCCTCGCCAGTGTCCCTGAGCCAGGATCTCTTGGGAGACTACGGTCTGACCTTCTGAATCGAAGCGGCCAATTAGATCCGCGATTTGTTTGCCTATGGCCTCTTTCTCTGTCCATCCGTAAATCGCCTCAGCCGCCTTGTTCCAACTGCGGATGATACCATCCGGGTCAGTTGAGATAATAGCGTCAGAGACGCTTTCCACAATTTCGGCATGGTACCGAAGTTGCTTCTCCGCCTGCTTACGCTCAGTAATATCATGGGTGGTGCTGACTACTGCCGTTATATTGCCCTGGTCATCACTGATGGGGCTCAGGATGGTCTCAAAAGCCTGTGTGCCATCGGGAGACGGCAGCCGGTATTCTGAGCTGACCGGCAGCCCAGTATTGCAGGCTTTCTCGAACTGAGTATCGAATTGAGGGCCTAGCTCCTGCAGAAAATCTAAATCTCGCCAGGTCTTGCCTACAATCTCCTCTATCTGTGCACCCATTACTTGGAGTGCAGGGGGACTGACATAAAGATGTCGTCCTTGCCGATCGTAAAGGCGGAATTGATCGGGGGTTGTTGAGAGGACTTGATCTAGCATTTGGGCCTGCTGCTCTATCTCGGCGGCCAGCTTGTCCAGCTCCTCTTCGATGAGCTTGCGGTTGGTGATATCAATGATTGTACCGATATACCCTTGCAGCTTACCCGAGTCATCTCTTTGTGCCAGCGCTTCGCAGGCTACCCAGATGGTTTCACCATCTGGGCGCCGGACTCGGAACTCGGTGTTGAAGGGGGCTCCTTGCGAATAGACGGACTCCCATAACCGAACTACATATTCTTGATCTTCAGGATGCAGTATGCTCGTCCATTCTTTCGTTCTGGCTTGTTCGGCTGTTATACCCACGATCTCGCTGGTACGCTCATTGATTTCTACATATCGACCTTGTTTGTCTGTGTGAATGATGCCGACAGGTGAAACGGTGGCCAGGGCCTGGTAGTAATCATTCCTCTTTTGTAGGTTCTTGGTTTTCTGACTTTTGCGTTGCTCATGGCCTAGAAGCGCAAAGAGTATCAATGCTGATAGACATACGAATCCCCACTCGCGATAGGTTCGATAGTTCTGAGCGGTTGCCAGGACTTGCAAATTGGATGACAATGTATCCAATAGGGAATCGAACAAGAGTAGCCAGAATGCTGAAAAGGCGACATAGATCAGAATTATCCGCACAGAGAACGGGATTCTCATGAGTTTCATAGGTACCCAGTGCTTCCATATGCAAAGAGGAATACCGCATTATTTTGGCAGAGCGATTCGCACTAAAATCAGTATAGCATACTCTAAGTTGTAGAAGATGCGTGGCGTTTTACAAGATCCTAACAAAAGTCATAGCTACCCAGTCCGGTTTTAGCACAGAATGCAGTGATAGGCTGTGAGTGATGGATGACTAAAGAGCAGATCGGTTGAGTGATGAGTCCTTAATGGTCAGACGGGTTACAGTAATCAGCTATGGGCTTTTTGTTTTTACTGATGGCGGCCCGCTGAGTAGTGACCAAAAGGTATAGGAACAAAACCTGGTATGTTTATCTTCGCGAAGGCAGCATGATCAGGCTACGGAGGTACCTAATCCCATGTCCGAACCATCATCTCCCCCCAATAGCCTAGATACTGAAGGCAAAATCTTGCTAGTCGATGATGATTCTGCTCTTCTGGAAGCTGTGACCGATTTGCTCGAAGTCAACAAATTTCATGTGGTCACAGCCATCGATGGTGAAACAGCCTTGTCGATAATGAGGGATTATATTCCCGATCTCATCATTTCCGACATCACAATGCCAGGCATGGATGGTTACCAGTTCTTCGATGCTGTCCGGCAGAATTCGGCCTGGATACCGATACCGTTTATCTTTCTGACTGCGCGGGGTCAGCAGACCGACATTCGCACAGGATACAGTCTGGGAGCTGATGACTATCTGGTCAAGCCCTTCGAGCCGGAAGACCTGATTGTCAAAGTGCAGGCGCGTCTTAAGCGTGTGCGCGACATTCAAGCAGCGACGCAAAACGAGGTGGAGCGCATGAAGCATCAGCTGATTGCTATCTTCAGTCATGAGCTGCGCACACCCTTGACGTGTATTTATGGCTATGCCAACCTTCTTCACGAAGATCACACCACCATGGACGATAGAACCATGTCTCAGATGTTGGACGAGGTGGCCGAAGGCGCTGAGCGTTTGGTCAGGTTAGTCGAGAACCTGATGTTGCTTGTGCGCATCGATAGCGGAGTGGTCGGGATGGAGGTTGCACGTTATGGCATGGAGGTGGATCTTTCCGTTGGGCTCAAGCGAGTAGTGGAATCATTCAAACCAGTAGCTGCTATGCATAATGTAGTTCTCGATCTCCAGATCGATGGTGAGCTGATCGTAAAAGGAATGAAAAACTACCTGGAAAATGTCATGAAGAATCTGGTTGACAATGGAATCAAATTCTGCAAAGGTGGCGGGCATGTTCAGGTAACACTCAAGGAGCAAAAAGGGCAAGCAGTGCTTGTTGTATCAGATGATGGTATCGGTATTGCTCAGGTTGATCACGAGCGCATTTTTGAACGTTTTGAGCAAGTTGACCGGCAGGAACTCGAGCAGCAGGGGGTTGGGTTGGGACTTACCCTGGCCAAAGATCTGCTCGAATATCATGGCGGCAGCATTGAGGTGAAGAGCAAGTTGGGGGAAGGGAGCACCTTCACTGCCCGGCTGCCATTGGCGTAGAGTTAATGGTCATATCTGTGGCCATCTCTTATTACTGCTTGAACAGCAGTTCCCACTTTGGAGATTTGCGCAGGGATTGCTGACAAAAATCTTATGTTGTTGCTCTGCGTTCTCTACCACGACCTCCGGTCGTCTCTCTGCGGTGAAACGGCTTTCTCTGGACGCGTTTTTGACACATCAGTCCAAACCGGGAATTGCTGCTGCTTGAACTTCAACAGAACATTTTCGCTTCACCCGATTTTCCGGCTTCTATCTACACTCGTCTCGTTCAGATGGGCATCAATAGGCCTAGAGTTAAGACGTCTTTCCTTCCCAACTGCTCGAATTGACAGTTGGGCAGACTCAAAATGCAAAATCATGTCTTCTACCAAATAGGATAGTTCTCGATGGCATACGCACCGTTTCATGAAGAATTTCCAGACATTGCCGAGAAGGAAACGCGGATGTTGACGGTCTTTGATCTTCCGGGGTTGCCTGCTGGTCAATATCTGTTTGTAGAAGCTTATTGCAACGAGCCGGGATGTGATTGTCGCAGAGTTTTCTTTAATGTGTTCGACGCGCATACACACCAACTCGAGGCTGTCATCGCATATGGCTGGGAAAGTCGGGATTTCTATGCAACCTGGCTCGGAGAAGACAACCCAGCCATCATCCGTGAGTTGCAGGGTCCAGTCTTGAATGTGGGAAGTCCGCAATCACCGTTAGCACCGGCGTTACTCAATCAAATGGCAATTATCCTGAAGGACAAAAACTATGTAGAGCGGCTCAAGCGGCATTACGACATGTACAAAGCCGTAATTGACAAAAAGGGTAGGCGACGAACTGCAAAACCAAAACAGACATTCTCTAAGAAACGTTCTCGACGACACAGAAACCGTGGCATGTAGCAAAGGCTCACCCTTGCCTGGAGCCACTATCAAGTAAATCGGGGAAGCCATGCCGGGTTTTCCGTTCAAGAGGCTGCCCAGCAAGCGCGTCTGCGATCCGTTTACCCGAAACTGCACACTGCGACTGTGTCGCCCAACGTGCAGGGGATGGGTAGGTAAGGTTCGCAG
>JAFGMS010000382.1 GCA_016927375.1 Anaerolineae bacterium | reverse complement strand
CGTCGATCCTTCGTTCTGAAGCACAAGGAGCCTCTCCTGCCCATTCTGGTTGCTCAAGAAAACTTGACATTGTCAAAGTAATCAGTTTTCAAATAACTCCCTCGCACATCACAGAGTCATCAACCATCTCGTTTTTTTGAATGGAACAGTGTGCGAATACCTTGTGTTAGTTGTGCCTCGCCGATCTGGATAGCCGCGCAACGAACTCCTCTAAGGCCAGATCACCCGTTAACTTCCCTGTTTTGATAGCAACATCGGTCTCCAGTAAGATCTCGATGATGCGCTCGAGTTGTTCCATACGGTACTGCCGGGCTTGAGAAGCGATCTTTTCGGCAATGAAATCCCTCATCCCAAGTGTGCGAGAGGCTCCCTGAACTGACTGATTACTGTCGAGCTGCTCGCGCATCTGAATGATCATCCGGTACTGCCGCGTGAACATCGCAAAGATGCGCAAAGGCTCATCGCCAGCATCGAGCAGCTTGCGTAGCAATGTCAGGGCTGTTTTTCCATCGCGTTGGCCCAGAGCATCCACCATCCGGAAAATGTTGGCTTCAGCAGAATAGGGTATCAGCAAAGCCACATCGTCTTTGCTGATGGCACGCGTCCCGGCTGTGTATGTCGCTAGCTTAGCCAACTCGGTGTCGGCTAAAACCAGATTACCGCCCACGCACTCGGCGAGCAGGCGTGCCGCAGCTATATCGAGCGTTGCCTGGTGGTGCAATGCACGCTCTTGAAGCCAACGTGGGAGATCGCGAGGCGTATCAAACGCCAATACCTTGCCACGCGGATCGTTTTCGACCAGGTTAATCAGTTTCTTGAGCGTTTGTTGACGGCCCCCTCGCTTTCCTGAAGAGCTTTCCTCCAAACCAGCCTCGACAAATACCAGGCGTGTCCAGTCCGGCAGAGCAGCAATCATGCTAGGGATCTGTTCAAGTATGGCTCGACTATTGGCTGAAGCGGTCAGGTCTTCGACTACCACTAATCGAACATCAGCCAGGAAAGGCACCGGGCGTGCCGCCGCCTCAATATCGCCGACTGTTACCAGCGTGCCATCCAGTTGTGTTGTGTTCAGCTCAAGCGCGGAGTGCTCGCCAAGCGATTCGTAAAAAGATGCCAACTGCTCACGTAGACCGGGTTCGTCCTGTCCGGAAAAGACATAGGTGATGGGGGTTGGACTGGGCATAGTCTATTTCTCTGTGGTGGCTGTGGCTGTTTGCAGGTCCGCCACAGCCGAGATCAGGTCTGGCAGCTCCTCGATAATCGCCTCCGGCCTGTAATCATTAATACTCGTAGGTTGGTAGGGGGAACGGATCAAGATGCCGCGCATCCCGACTTGTTGTGCACCTTGTACATCTACATCAACCCGATCGCCAACATATGCTGCTTCTGCGGCGTGAACGTCCATAAGCTCCAGTGCTGAAGAAAAGATCGAGGGATGAGGCTTCTGGTACGGCTCATCACTGGAATAGACTCGCGTGGGAAGGAAATCGAGGAGACCATACTCAGCCAGATGGCGATCATGCAGGTCGGCTGCCCAAAATGTGTTGGATATCAGGCCTAACTTGTAGCCTACGTCTCGCAGTTCAGCCAGTGTAGCCTCGACACCTTGACGTATAGAGACGATTTGATCAATAGGCCGGTATAAGTAAGAGCGTAGCTCGGGCCAATGTTTTTCTTCGACTATAATGCCAACCTCGGACAACCCGGCCCTTATGGGTGCCTCGATGCTGCCGCCACACCGCTCGGCCTGCATGGCTTGATAGGAGATACCGATGTGCCGTTCAATGGCCTCACAGATGTGCTCTAACTGTGCTGGAGTGAAGCCTTTTGGCGCCAACTGCTCCAGGAGGGATTGGAGACAAAGCATTGTGACCCTTCGGAAGGGATGCCTGGGATCATCCTCATGAGGATCGTGATAATGCATAAGTGTGCCACCCAGGTCAAAGAGAATCGCTTTTAGCATCATGGTTTTTCCTTACCTAATCCATCCTGCATCATCGCCAGCCGGGAAACCACAAATCGAGGGTGTTCAGGAGTTCTCGTATTGAGACAATGGTAGCATTAGGTTTGCACGATCCGTTGCTGACATCTGCTCCGCGTCGTATCCATACTGCACGCATTCCTGCAGCCTGCGCCCCAGCCACATCATCGTGCATCTGGTCTCCAACAAAGACAGCCTCGTCCGCAGCAATATGCAAGCGTTGCAATGCTTCATGAAAAGGCTTGGTATGCGGCTTAAACTTCCCCACATCGCCAGCAGTCAGCCGCACATCCAGGTATTCCAAAAGCCCCATGGCCTTCAACTCAGCGTCCCGCATCCACATAGGCATCGAGGCATTGGTGATCAGGCCAGTTTTTAACCCGGTTTCACGCAGGGTGCATAACACCTCTATTGTGCCGTCAAATGGCCGAACACCCGGGACAGGTCCCCAGGCAAACAGTCGCTGGATATTGTCCATATCCACTTTCTCGGTTTCCAGGCCAAGCATCTTGAGCATCGATTGCAAGATGTCGATCTGTCGAGGACAGTTCCACTCTGGTGGGGTAATCGTCTCCCAGGCACGACGGTTCTGCTCGCTGTAAGCCTCGACCATCGTTGTCAGATCGGGTACTGTGTGACCTGCTATTCGCAGGTGATCGTGAATAGGTGCTAGATGCTGTCGGGTAAGATCCTCCCAACGGTCCTCGCGGGTACTCCAGTCAACCAATGTGTCATCCATATCGAAGAGAACGGCACGTAGCATAATCATCCACTTCTTTGCTAGGGATAAATGTTCGTAAACAGCTCAAGGGGTGGCCGTATCTTACGTCTGCCCTCTAATTCATGATTGCTACCACGCAGCAAGGGCTCTCAATCAGATTGCTTACTTGCCAGAATCGGTGCACACATCAAGATTGCCAGGGCGCTTGGCCCATCAGCCACTTTGCCAGAACGGGCCATCTCCAGAGCCTTTTCTGCCGGGAATACATGCCGCTCCATAACCTCTGTTGGCTCACGGTGCGGCTCACCGAGCTTTACTCCCTGTGCCAGAAAGATATATCCAATCTCGTTACACTGCCCGGGCCAGGTATAGAAAGTTGAGATTTGCTTCAGGCTTGCCGCAGTCCCGCCAATCTCCTCAGAGAGCTCGCGGTGTGCCATTTCTTCAGGTGAGATACCCGGTACGATGCTTCCGGCGGGTACCTCCCACAGCCATTTGCCGACAGTGTATCGATAGTTCCAGATTAGCACCATTTGGCCATCAGAGAGTAGTGGCACGATCCATACCGCTCCCGGTCTTTCGATCACCGTGTAGGTTCCCTGGCTGCCATCCGGTAATTTGATCTGGTCCTCTCTCAAGGCCATCCAACGGGTCTGCCACACTCTTTGAGAGCTCAGTTTCTGGTAAGGATTCTTGGACATGGGGAGGCGATCCATTCTTCTTGGTAGGGAAATTTTATCATGTTCTGGCAGGATGTGCCCCCATCACCAGTGATTTGAGCTTGCAGAGTCGTAACAACCCTCACCAAAGCGCAGCTGGCTCTATAATATAAGTTAGAGCAATGGTTCAGTAAAGGAAGTACCACATGCAGCAAAGGATCTCATCTTATCTCCTCTTGGAAGACAGTGAACTCGAACAGCGGGCCGAGGCTGCTGTAGAGCATCTGGCAAGGTGCGATCTATGTCCACGGGAATGCCGAGCAGAGCGCCTCGATGGTAAGATGGGATCTTGCAAAACCTCGCGGCAAGCACGGGTCTCATCGTTCTTTCCCCATCATGGTGAGGAGGATCCACTGCGAGGCACACGCGGCTCGGGCACGATCTTCTTCTCCAATTGCAACCTGCGATGCCAATACTGCCAGAACCACGAGATTAGTCAGGAAGGGCAGGGACAGATCGTCAGCACTGTGGAGCTGGCCACCATGATGCTGCACTTGCAGAATATGGGTTGCCATAATATCAACTTTGTGTCCCCCACACATGTAGTTGCTCAGATCATCGAGGCTGTGGCACTTGCCGCCCAGAAAGGACTACATATCCCGTTGGTCTACAACACGGGCGGTTATGACGCAATAGGTGCTCTGAGCTTGTTGGATGGGATCATCGATATTTATATGCCCGATATGAAATATGCCGATGCCGCTGTAGGGCTCAAGTACAGCCAGGTTAAAGACTACCCCCAGCATAATCGCACTGCTGTGAAGGAAATGTTCCGCCAGGTTGGCGATTTAGTGCTGGACGAGCGTGGTATCGCACAACGTGGGTTGTTAGTGCGTCATCTGGTGCTGCCTGGCGGACTAGCGGGAACGGCTGAGATCGCCCGTTTTCTGGTGGAAGAAGTCTCGCGGAATACCTATATCAACATCATGGGGCAATATCGTCCAGAGTACAGAGCACGCACAACTGATATAGGACCACTCTCACGCTCCGTGACAGCCAATGAGATTGCTCAGGCCTATGTCGCCGCGCGGAAGGCAGGGCTTCAACGGTTCGATGAGCGGCGCAGAATATTTACCATCGATTTGCAAGCGGGGCAATAATGTCTAGTACAGTTGGGCATATAGTGAGCGAGACGCTGCCTACAATGGGAGATGGGGGATGGGGGTTAGGGGTTGGGAAAAGGCAGACGGATTGGGGCGCATTGCCGATTATGCAGATGCTTGGGAATTGTCGTTCT
>JAFGMS010000381.1 GCA_016927375.1 Anaerolineae bacterium | reverse complement strand
GCCATCCATGCCGAGTGTCAGAAACTTGTTCTTCAGAAATTCTATCATACCTCTCTTCCTTTGCTGTCAAAAGTGAAGGGGGATGAAGATGCAATCTTCTGTTTTTTCTCTGCGCTCTCGGCGTTCTCTGCGGTGAAACAGCTTTCTCAGGGCGCATTATCCGCACATTAGTTCAAGCCGGGAACTGCTGCTGCTTCTCCTAAGATCTACCAATCAGATGTGCAAACTTCCCGGCGGCGTGATACTATCGAGCGGTCTTGACCTCATTGAAGGTAATGGGAGCCGTCGATGCCGAAAGGCTGGCTCAGACAAATCCGCGGGAATGACATGACGCGCGAAGCTATGGTAAGTTGACACTTAACTCGTTGTTATTTTCAGAGAAGCTGAACATGGGGCACTGCCCCAACACAAAGAGATGAAAATAGCAACGGCCTGTCGGTATTGTGGCGTATGGATTCCCGCTTTCGCGGGAATGACAGGAAGGGTGAGGGTGCGCATCAGTGGGCGCTTAAGATAGCAACAAACGGATACAGAGCTTTTGACTCGACACTCGTGACTCAGCACTATTTTCAGAGGAAATGAAAAAAGTTCTCTATGATTTGCCGTGACAGGCGGGCTGAGCAATCACGGTCGGACTAACAGTCCGACCTACATCATTCCGCTAATCAGCATTGCTCCTGGAGGCTTTAACTCGTTGCTCAGCACTTGTCGCTCGTTGCTATTTTCAAGCCAGGACGCTTGTGAGCTTTTGACTCAGCACTCAGCACCCGTTACTCAATACTATTTTTAGAGGAGTCTTCTTTATGTACACATTTCTGTATCGACGCCTGCTCAAGTGGATCGATCCGGAGCAGATACACGGCCTGGCCATGCTCTTCTTGAAAGTATCTGGGAGTGTTGCTCCCATTCATTACTTGATGTCTCGTGTGCTCAGCCCGCCGTTAGAGAGCATGGGCATCGAGACGCTGGGATTGACCTTCGACCATCCGCTGGGGGTAGCCGGGGGATTCGATAAAGATGCCTGCTGCCTACCGGGCATCGATGCACTGGGGTTCAGCTTTGTCGAGGTGGGCACGGTGACGCCCCTGGCGCAGCCCGGCAACCCGCGCAAGCGGCTGTTCCGGTTGTATGAGGACGAGGCGATTATCAACCGGATGGGATTCCCCAACGCCGGGATGGTGAAGATCGCTCATAATCTACATGCGATGAGATACTTTAAGAAGCCCATCTGCATCAGTCTGGGAAAAAATAAAGCGACTGACCTCTCGCTGGCCTACGAAGATTATGTCAAGGTTTTGCAGGCTCTTTACGAATATGGCGACTTCTTCATCATTAACATCAGCTCACCAAACACGCCGGAGCTGCGCAAGCTGCAAACACGTGCCTATCTGGGTGATCTCCTACACCACGTCCAACAGAGCCTCCGAGAACAGGCCGGGGAGGACAAGCCCAAGCCGCTGCTGGTCAAGATCGCGCCCGATCTTGAAGATCGCGAGCTTGACACACTGATCGATTTGAGTCTCCAGCACCAGATCGGTGGAATCGTCGCTACCAACACGACACTGTCCCGCGAGGGGCTGCGAGGCGCCAATCGAAGCGAGGAGGGAGGATTGAGCGGCCGACCTTTACACCAGCGCTCTACAGAAATCATCCGCTATGTCTACCGGCGGACCCAGGGGCAGATACCGATCATCGGTGTGGGAGGCATCTTTGACGGAGATGATGTCTGGGAGAAGATGGCAGCCGGGGCAACGCTCGTCCAGGCCTATACCGGGTTTATCTATCGAGGGCCTTGTTTCGTTAAGAAGGCCATAACCCAACTTCAACAACGTATGGCTGCTGAAGGGGTGAGGGATATCGGCGAGATTGTCGGCAGTGGATAAAGACCACGTTCGATGTAGCAAAGCGTACTAAAACTGGTTGTAGCTGGCGTCGACGGTGGCTTCAGGCGAGGTACGCTCACGCCAGGTTGAAGGCCTTGATTTGTTTTGGATATCCAGCGGATCGCCAAACAGCCGCATCCCTATGCCAAAGGGTAAGGTAACTGTGACGTAAAATAGCATCAGGAATACACGGCCAATCATATCACCGATGAACTGGCCAAACTTCTTCCAATACTTCCAGATAGTCGCGAAGAAACCCTTGATAGTTTGCATGAGCAGTTTGCCTCACATGTTGTGGTTGATGTGCAAGAGTATAACAAGTCATGTTGAAACTACAAGAACTCCATTGACGACGATTTCGTCATAGCCAATCGCACAACAACTTGACATTGTGGAGATTGTTTGGGTTCCAGTCTACATTCAGGTTGCCGAGCCGTAAAAAGTAGTTCACAGTGTACAGTTCACATTAAAGACAAAAGCCGGGTGGGGTTGGTCGATGACTGTCTAATACAGTTGGGCATAAGTTCGTCCCAGTTTCAGGCGGTTTTACCAACTGTATATTGTAGTTTCGCCTTTTTTGGATGTACCCATAGATTCACCGCGGAGAGCGCCGAGCCCGCAGAGTTTTTTTGATTTTCTCCGCAATCTCTACACTCGGTAAGGCCCGGAAATAGCGTGGATTGACGAGAAGGGGTTCATGAATACACTTCACAATGAT
>JAFGMS010000380.1 GCA_016927375.1 Anaerolineae bacterium | reverse complement strand
TCCTTTCTTACTGACAGGTTAAGTTTGCCCTGAGAACCCTCTCTTTTCAAGTCTCGCTCATATCCATAGCAAGTTATGCGGTAGTGCGTTTTATCTGTATCAACTCCCTCTGCCCCGCCTCGCCCCTCGCAACCCCTACTTCGACGCCATCGTGCCGCGGGCGGCGCGGCTGACCTGCACCCGCCCGGAGTTCGCCAATTTGTGGCAGGAGGTGATGGGCGAGCCGTGGGAGGCCTCGAAGGGCGCGAGCGACCCCGCCGAGCGCCAACAACTGCGGGACGAGATCGATGGGCTGGTGGCGCACCTCTACGGCCTGTCCCGCCCGGACTTCGAGCATATCCTGGGCACCTTCCCGCTGGTCTTCCCGGATAGCGAGGAGGGCCAGGATCGCAAGGAGCAGCTGCTCGGGGTGTATGATGGGATGGCGGGGACCGTCGAGGGGTGGTCGGCGCAGAAACCCTAAAGATTGATGCTCGTTACGGATATTCATCCGTAACGGGTACTGAGCAGATTTCAATCTGCAAGCCCGCCACGGCTCAATCTTCCCATCAGGCTCCATTCGTTTTGGAGGCAGCCGGATTAAAATCCGGCAAATATGGGTTACGGATACATATCCGTAACCAGCAGCAAATCTGCGGAGTATGGGTTACGGATGAATATCCGTAACCAGCGTCAAATGGAGAGGTGTGAACTATGGCAAAGAAACCACGGAAACAATGGGTGTACAGCCCCAGAAGCGCGCCCAAGCCGAAGGTCCCAGAGACACTCAAACAGACGGTTACCAACCGCTGCAATGCGCTGGTCGAGACGGTGCTCAAGCCGAAGTTCATCGAGCCGCCACCGGAGGGCGCGCAGTTTAACTACATCGTCGATCTGTCGACTAAATGGTATCACAGCTTCTTTTACTTCTGTGCGACCTACCGCTGTCCATCGCCTGAATGCATCGACGAGTTTTTCGAGATCAAGTTTGCCCGCCTGGAATACGCGGGTGGGGATCGTTTCCACATAGCTTACATGCATTACACCGACCAGTGGCAGGAGATTTTCCGCGATCAAACGCTGGATGGAATGTCTGGATAGCATCGAGAATGACCCCATGTTTATGCCATAGAGGGAGATCAGGATGGCAAAACTAACCCCAAAACAGCTCGAAAAGCACCTGAAGGCCCGTAGCCACGACGATCTGGTCATCGACATTCTGGAGCTGTTCAAGCGGATCGACGCGGTTAAGGACTTCTACCAGCTCAGGCTAAGCGGCGGCCCTGATGAAGACGTGCTGGAACGATACAAGGCGCAGATCAAAAAGGAGTTCTTCCCGGCGCGCGGCTATGGTCAGGCACGGCTGTCCATTGCCAAAAAGCCTGTCAGCGAATATGGCAAGGTGGCCTATTCGGCACAGGGCCAGGTTGACCTGATGCTGTACTACGTCGAGATGGGGGTGAAATACACCAACGCCTATGGCGATATCAATGAAGCATTCTACAGCAGCATGGAGAGTATGTTCGATCGCGCCTGCAAGCTGATTACCAAGGAGGGGTTGGTAAAGACATTCGCCGATCGCTGTGTGCAGATTGTGCGGGATACCGGGAACATCGGCTGGGGCTTTCATGACACGCTGAGCGAGATTTACGACGAGTACATCGAACAGGGAGAGGGCGATGCCTGAGAAAGATATCGAAGCATTCGAGGTGGTCTTACGCCAACGCTGGCCTTCATTTTCCAGCGAGAAGGTGCAGCGATACATCGGCAAGTTCTACGAGCGCCAGCGCATCGAGAGGAAGATCGTTGCGCGTGTTGAGGGCAATCACGGTACCTACACTGTCTCGATTCGGGTGAATGGGCAAACAACTCTATCTGCTTGCAGTTGTTACAAGGGTAAGCACGGCTACTGCCATCACTGTGCCGCGCTGGCAGCCACCTTCCTCAAAGACCCCGGCTCTTTTGCCGAGATCGTGCCCAAGAAGCTGGAGGAGGTGCAGGAGCTGTCCGAGCTGCCTGATTACCTCCAGCACACAACGATCGATGAGCTGATTGGGCAGTTGCAGGCTAAGGGAATGACGCAAAAGAAGTTCGCGGAGATCATCGGGATGAACACGCGGCATCTCTCGGCGGTCAAATCGAGCGAGCGAGGGAACCGCCGCTTCAACGAGCTTGGCGCGATCAAGCTGGCCTGTCTGTGGGTGTTGGAACATTTTGACCAATTCCAAGAATGAGTTTCAAGGTGCCGGGATCATAGGTGTCAACTTAAGCCCAATATCATCCTTTTCGCTACGGCTACCGTCATTCGGTAGCACCCGGAAATAACGTGGACAAGCCGGCTAAGCCCGGTTTGGCGCTCACAACCTCCCCCCTGAGAAGCGTAGCAGCTCGATACACAATCTGCGCCCCCTCCCTGCTTGCAAAGAGGGGGCTCGTAGCCGGTCTTTATGCGGGAATTCCCTTCCCTACCGGCGGGAAAGATAGGGTAAGAAAACCCTATTTCACCGACCGCGCTATTCTCGCATGATACCCAACTTGTGTCCCGCACGAAAAAACACTAACCTTCTGATGAAGGAAGAAGGAGTAAGTGTACATGCCCGGAACAAGTCACCAAGAACGTCTCGAACGTGCCCATCAGTCCATCGATGGGCTGTCGGTGGGCGATGCCTTTGGGGTCTTCCACGGCGGCAGCCGTCTGCGCACCCTGATGTCGGGTCCATGGGGCTACACCGATGACACCAATATGGCCCTCTCGATCTACAGCATCCTACGGCAGTATGAGGAAATCGAGCAGGATGCGCTGGCCGGCAGCTTTGCCGACTACTACGACCGCGAGCGCGGCTATGGGCCGGCTATGCATCGATTGCTCAGGGCCATCCGTGAAGGCGGTGACTGGCGTGAACTGGCCCCCAGCCTTTTCAGCGGTCAAGGCTCGTTCGGCAATGGCTCAGCGATGCGCGTGGCGCCGGTTGGCGCCTATTTTGCTGACGACCTGGAAATGGCAGCGACCCAGGCCCATCGAGCGGCGGAAGTAACCCACCAACACCTGGAGGGCATCGCCGGAGCGATTGCCGTCGCGGTAGCGGCGGCTGTAGCTCATAAGCTGCGCGGCAACAATTTGCCGGGCAGGGCGGTTTTTATCGACCTCATCTTGCCGCTGATCCCGGAGAGCGAGGTTCGTGACGGTGTGCTCCGCGCACGGAACCTTGTCCCCGGGACATCGGTTCAAAGCGCGGCGGAAGTGATTGGTAACGGAAGTCGCATCACCTGCCAAGATACCGTTCCCTTTGTCCTATGGTGTGCCGGAGATTACCTGTACGACTACGAAGAGGCGCTGTGGGCGTGCAGCAGCGCAGGCGGCGACAGCGATACCACCTGCGCAATGGTCGGCGGGATCGTAGTGATGTATGCAGGCCACAAATCCATCCCGTCCGAGTGGCTCGAACGCCGCGAGGTACTGCCCAACTGGCCGTTTGTAAGCAACAAGCAATGAGTCATGAGCAACGAGAAACAGGCGACAAGCAGCCCACGATGAGTAATAGGCAGGAGGTAATAAGTGATCAGAAAACTCGCACGAATCCTAAGCTTCTTCTCGGCCTGGATGGGAATGATGACGCTGGTCCGCTTCCCTTCCAGGCCCGTTGGCAAGCTGACATCCGGAGGCGTGTTAGGCAAATCACCAGCGATGCTTGCAGTGGGGCGGAGTTTGGGGATGCTGTCAGCTGCTTTCACGTTGCTGCCCAAGGTGATGGTCAACATCTGGGCGCCCTTCATAGCCATCATCGGTGGATTGGGTGCGCTGCTCGGCTTGTTGACTCGTGACAAACAGGCATCGGCTGCCGGAATGATCGGCGCAGCGCTCCTGGGCCGGCATATACAGCGCGTGACTGCTTCACACGATGGCTTTGATCGCGCTTTTGGACCAGGTTGGGAATCGCGCATTCCTCCGGATCTGAGAGCGCGTCTGGTCCCCAAACGCTGGCAGTTCCCTGCCTCGGCGCCTTCCCCACCCATCCCCGGCTGGCAGCGAAACATGGTTTTCGGTGCGCACCCAGGCACGGGCGAGCCGCTGCTGTGTGATGTCTGGCAGCCGCCCCCTAACGTATCACATACAGGTCTGGCTGTCGTCTATCTGCACGGCACACTGTGGCAGGCAGCTGATAAGGACTTCCTGACCCGCTCATTCTTCCGGCGATTGGCAAGGCAGGGTCACCTGGTCGTGGATGTGAGGTACTCGCTGGTGCCCAGGGCCGAGCTGCGAGGCATCATCCGCGAGATCAAGCGTGCCATTGCCTGGACTAAAGCCCATGCGGCTCGTTACGGTGTCAACCCCGACCGGGTGGTGCTGATGGGCGCGTCCGGTGGCGGGCACCTGGCGCTGCTGGCCGCCTATACAGCCAATCATCCCGATTTCCAACCGGCCAATCTCGCCGCCGATACCTCAGTGAGAGGTGTCGTCTCGCTCTATGGTCCCACGGATCTGACTGCCCTCTTCGAGGAGTATGGCAGACTCGATGTACGCCAGCCCGAACACAGCGACCAGATCACCGAGGACATGCGCCCGCGTGTGTTCAACAAGACTGTCTACGACCGGCTGATCACCACCCTGCGCATCCTGCCGGCCTATCGTTACCACAACATGCCGGTCGGGCCATTGGTGATCGTCGACGCGCTGGGAGGTACACTCAAAGAGGTCCCGGATGCATACCGGCTTCACTCTCCGATCACTCACGTCGGCTCACACTGCCCGCCTACCTTGCAGATTTTCGGCCTCCACGATTTCTTCGTTGATCCCGAGCATGGTCGATGCCTGCACCGGGCACTCGTTGAGGCAGATGTGCCATCTGTCCTGGTCGAGCTTCCGGAAGTCGAGCATGGCTTTGATGCCAACCCCTTCCGGCGCTTGTCTCCCGCCGCCCAGGCCGCCGAGCACGACATCGAGCGCTTCCTGGGATTGATGGTATAGGAAGCAACTGTTAACTGAGCACTGACAATTAAGGCCCATCACCAGGTGCTTGCTGAATGAGGACTACATTTCATTGCAATGGCTATTCTGGCAACAGCGATTTCATCTGTTGATAAATAAACCGTGCAGCACGTCGGGGACTCAACCTGTAAATAAAGTCCATAAAGGCCGCATCTGATCCTACCAATATACGGTAATGGTTCTTCTCGATACCGTCTATGATAATTTGCGCAGCTTTGCTGGGAGCCAACGCTTTTTGTGCCTCTTGCTCGCTTCCCACTTCTAGACTGGCCCCTACGCCGGAATTAGCTACAATGTTGGTGCCAATTGCTCCAGGAAAGACAACTGTGACATGCACCTTGGTCCCCAAGAGCTCTGAGTGCAAGCCTTCGGTTAAGAGCTTGACGGCAGCCTTGGATGCCCCATAAACGGTCTGCCCCCCGGCACTGGCAGAAACCCCCCCATGCTCGATATATTGGTGATGTGTGCTTCGGGGCGTGTAAGCAGATGGGGCAAAAACGCTTTTGTCATGTAGAGCGTTCCATAAAAATTGACGTTCATTACCCGCTCGACGGCTTCATAATCAAGATCCTTTAGTCTTACAAAAGGTTGAATGATGCCGGCATTGTTGATGATGCCATCAACAACTCCATGCTGCGAGATAATCTGGTTAGGAAGCGCTTCAACTGCTGCCTTGTTGGTGATGTCTACAATATGTGTAGCGAGTTTATCTTTCTTGTCACCTGATAGTTCAACAGTCTCTTCCAGTGCAGACTTGCTGATATCGATAGCTATGACTTTTGCGTCACGGGTAAGAAGGTTCAAAACTAACTCTCGTCCTATACCGTTTCCACCGCCGGTTACAACGATAATTTTGTCTTGCACTTTCATTTTGTTCGTTCTCCTATACAGTTTGAGTGTATTTGTTGTCTCTTGGTGACTACTCAGCTATCAGTTGTTGGCTCTTAGCTGTTAGCTTTTGGCTGTGAGATGAAGGGATGAGCAATACAGCAGAATGGCCGGACACAGCCGTTTCCGGCACAAGCCTGTTATTAGGAAACTAC
>JAFGMS010000003.1 GCA_016927375.1 Anaerolineae bacterium | reverse complement strand
TTCTCTGCGCTCTCGGCGTTCTCTGCGGTGAAACAGCTTTCTCAGGGCGCATTATCCGCACATTGGTTCAAACCGGGAACTGCTGGCTTGGGTAGGAGACTGGCGATAGGCTGGTGTTTCGCGGCATAAGTAAGCCATCAGTTATGGTTACCTGCGAAACACTTAACCAGTTGGGGATGAAGGGTATCTTTACTGCCGGATTATCTCTGCCCAACTGTACTAGTAACTGCTCTCAGCTATTGGCTTTTAGCTGTTAGCTTTTGACTGTGAACTGTGAACTGAAACTCATGACCCAAGCGATTTGATGTTTAATCGCCCAGCACTCACAACTGTCAGCATATCACGATTTGTCCCTACTGGTACCCCTTCCGTCAGCTTTCCTAGTGCTTTCATGGTATCATCTGTTGCAATTGTGGAGTCTCCCATCTTAATGATGGGCGCACGTGGACTTCTGTGAGTTTACCACAGCTTTTGGCTCCATGGCCTCCTCTTTTTTGATCTACTTAGCGGGAACTAAAGCTAAAACTCATCGCTCAAAACCGTCAGAACGTTACACTATATAGATGGGTAGTTACGCTTCATGCTTGCTGTCCATTCGCTGAAAAGCGTCCCGCCGGTTTTGGCGCACTACCCAAAATCTGACCTGGAGTGAGAATTATGACCACGCCTTGGCTAATTGCGGTATCATTAACGTGCACCAGTGTTTCACGGCATAAGTAAACCGTCAGTTATGGTTACCTGCGAAACACTTAAACAGTTTGGGGATGAAGGGCATCTTTACTGCCGGATTATCTCTGCCCAACTATGCTGGATGGGGATTGTCCGGAATTCCACTCTTCGAGTGAAATCCCTGATCGAATAACAGTGACCATCCAATGACGCAAATGGCGGCAATCACATTGCATGCAGAAACGTGAGCTTAGGAATGAGAATTTATTAACTTGCTCGTCCATAATCCTGATTGCAGGCTCTTAGGGGCAAGTTATTTAATCGCCATTCCTTAGGCAGTTCCGGATTTCAAGAGGGTGCATTCACAAAATATGACAAAAGACCTCACCGGTTTGTTTTGCTGGAATGGCCTTAATCAAATATGCTGACACTATCTTATGGTTGGAGGAATGAGTTGTTGACGCAAACAGATATATTACTCTCCCAAGTCGAAGAGGTGATCCAACGAGCACTTGAAGAAGATGTCGGCGATGGTGATGTAACCACTCTGTGGACGGTACCCCCCGGCGCGATACTTGATGGTCAGCTTATTGCCAAACAACCAGGGGTAGTCGCCGGACTTGAAGTGGCCCGGCTTACCTTCGAGATGATCGACGAGCGCGTACAATTCATACCCAAGACAACCGACGGGGATTCGGTAACAGATGGGCAAACCGTCGCCGAAGTTTCTGGGCCAGGCAGGGCCTTGCTCAGCGGAGAAAGAGTTGCCCTCAATCTCCTCCAACGGATGTCCGGTATAGCAACGCTCACCCGTCGTTTTGTCGAGGCCGTCGAGGATACATCAGCTATCATTCTGGATACCCGAAAGACCGTACCCGGCCTACGCGTACTCGACAAATGGGCAGTGAGAATAGGAGGAGGACAGAATCATCGTTTCGGTCTTTACGATATGGTGCTTATCAAAGAGAATCACATTGCTGCAGCAGGGGGCAGCATCTCTAAAGCTGTATCATGTGTCCATGCCGGCAACCAATGCCAGCTTGATATAGAGGTTGAAGTCAAAAGCTTGGCTGAGCTCCAAGAGGCGCTGGGTTTGAATATCCATCGAATCCTTCTAGATAATATGACCGTGGGTGAGATACAAGGAGCTGTACAGTTAACGAACGGTCTTATTCCGCTGGAAGCCTCTGGGAATATCACATTGGAAAACGTTGCCGAAGTCGCTGCAACAGGGGTTGATTACATCTCTGTAGGAGCACTGACGCACTCAACACGCGCCTTAGATTTTAGCTTACTGCTTAACAAATCATACCTGGGAGAACACACATGTCGGTAGATGTAATGTATCGAGACCTGAAAGCCAAGTTGCACGATGTCGTGCCCGATGTCGAGTTGCGTTACAAGGCGGAACTGGCTCTCGAAGTGAACCAGCTTAAACAGGAGAAAAACGCCGTCGTTCTGGGCCACAGCTATATGGAGCCAGCGTTATACCACTCCGTCGCCGATTATAAGGGAGACTCGCTGGAGCTCAGCCGTAAGGCAGCCGAGACAGATAAAGACATCATCGTCTTCTGCGGGGTGCGCTTTATGGCAGAAACTGCCAAGATCCTCAGCCCAAGTAAGACGGTATTATTGCCGGCCAAGGAAGCCGGATGTTCGCTGGCTGCCAGCATCACGGCCGAAGATGTCCGGCAGCTCAAGGCACGTTTCCCGGGTGTCCCGGTCGTGACGTATGTCAACACTTACGCCGAAGTCAAGGCGGAAAGCGATATCTGTTGTACATCTTCCAACGCCAGGGCAGTGGTCGAATCGCTGCATGATGATACGGTGATCTTCCTTCCTGATGAGTATATGGCACGCAATGTAGCCAAAGAGACCGGGAGACATATCATCATCCCAACACTGTCTTCCCAGAACAGCACCGAGGTTGATTGCCAGCTTATTGGCTGGCATGGTCGCTGCGAGGTGCACGAGAAGTTCACCGTGCAGGATATCAACCGCGTCCGCCAGCAATTTCCTGATGTTGTGATACTGGCCCATCCGGAGTGCAGCCCTGAGGTCGTGGGGGCCTCCGATTATTCAGGCAGTACATCGGCGATGATTCGGTATGTCGAGCAGACAGAGGCCCCACGCTACCTGCTGCTCACAGAATGTGCGATGGGAGAGAATATCGCTGCAGCTAATCCCGACAAAGAGATACTCCAGATATGCAGTGTACGCTGCCCGCACATGAATCAAATCACCTTAGAGAACACCCGTGACGCTTTACTCTATACCCAATATGTGATTGAAGTCCCCGAAGAGATACGAATGCGGGCGGCACAGGCCGTCAAGCACATGATCGCGATCAATGCCTCTGGAGCCTGACTTTGAAAGACAAAACGCAAGAGTGTATAGAAACCGACGTCCTGGTCATCGGGTGCGGCATAGCAGGCGGTACGGCAACTCTTCAGCTCGCCGATTCCGGAGTGACAGTCACGGTCATCACTCGCAGCAAAGAACCCAAAGAGACGAATACCTACTATGCACAGGGTGGGATCATCTATCAAAGCGAAGATGACTCTCCAGAGTTGCTGGTAGAGGATATCATACGTGCCGGAGCCGGTCTCTGTGATACCCGAGCCGTGAGATTGCTGGCAGAGCGCGGCCCCGACCTGGTGCGTGAGATCTTGATAGGCAAGATTGGCGTTACCTTTGATCACACTGGCCATGATGAATTCTCACTGGCCCTCGAAGGAGGACATTCGGTCTCCCGTGTGGTACATGCCGCTGACACAACAGGACGCGCGATAGAGACAGCACTCTTAAAAAAACTGCTTGACCATCCCAATGTCACACTACTCGCCAACCATACAGCGGTCAATCTTCTCACTCCCGCCCATCATGCTCGCAACCGGCTGGCAATTTACGAACAACCATCATGCGTAGGAGCGTATATCCTGGATCAAGACAAGGGGCGGGTGATCCGCTGTTTGGCCAAGTGCACAATTCTGGCCACCGGAGGACTGGGACAGATATTCCTGCGCACAACCAATCCGCCAGGCGCGCGCGGTGATGGTCTGGCGATGGCTTATCGAGCCGGAGCTCGTGTCATCAACGCGGAGTTTATTCAATTCCATCCTACCACCCTCTACCATCCACAGGCACCGCCCTTCCTGATCTCTGAAGCAGTGCGTGGTGAAGGAGCACGGTTAGTGGATGCTAAAGGCGAGCCGTTCATGCAGAAATACAGCTCCGAGTGGAAAGATCTGGCCCCTCGGGATATTGTCGCGCGCAGCATGCATCACGAGATGCTGGAACAAGACACTACCCATGTTTACCTTGACCTGCACTCTTATATCTCAACGGAAAGGATACATGAACATTTCCCCAACATTTACGAGACATGTCTGGCTTACGGCATCGATATCACACATGATCTGGTGCCTGTAGTGCCAGGCGCGCACTATTCCTGTGGGGGTGTTTGGGTTGACGAATGGGGTCATACGAGTATCCAACATCTCTACGCAGTGGGTGAGGTATCATGCACAGGCCTACATGGGGCCAATCGACTAGCCAGTTCTTCGCTCCTGGAGGCATTAGTGTGGGGGGACCAGGCTGCCTGTCACATTCTGTCACACATAACAACTTTGCCTATACCAGATCGGGAAGATATCCCACCCTGGCAAGAGACCGGCACAAGCTTGCCAGATCCAGCCCTTATCAGTCATGACATGTACACGATCAGACACATCATGTGGAACTATGTTGGCCTGGTGCGAACCACTCGTCGGCTAGACTGGGCCCTGCGCAAGCTCCGCCATCTAGAAACGGATATCGAGCAGTTTTATCAAGTATCCCGTCTGAGCGATGGACTCATTGGTTTGCGGAATGCCGTGAGGTCCGCCATCATCGTCACTGCGGCAGCTTGGGAAAACAAGAACAGTGTAGGATGCCACTATAGGGAATGATTCTGTCAGTCTACTGATTCGTCGCTAGCCCTCAACTCAAGCCATCTGCTACCACAAATGACGAGGTGGAAACTTACTTGCACTCATCTTTTTACCAGTGTATAGTGTTGGAAGTAGATTGGATTTTGGTTTATCTCACTGCATGGGCTCAGCAAGAATGGCTGAAAAGATACTTGTCATTGATGACGAGGAGACCACTTTAGATTTGATCCGCCTTTTGCTGGAGCATAAAGGGTATGAGGTCATCAAGGCCTCGCGGGCAGATGACGGGCTGAGAAAGGCCTATCGCACCCAGCCAGATCTTGTCTTGCTGGATATCATGATGCCCGATCTGGATGGTTGGGAAGTGTGCCGCCGGCTGCGCGAGCTTTCTGACGTACCTATCATCTTTCTGACAGCCCTAAGCGAAGCCAGAGATGTAGTGAGAGGGTTAGAAACAGGAGCGGATGACTATATCGTCAAACCATACGACAATGACGAGCTGATTGCCCGTGTCCGAGCTCATTTGCGCCGGGTACCCAAGAGTAATGAGATGTTGGAAGAGCTTGTCTTTGATGGAGGCCGTTTTCGGATCAACTTTCTTAACCGTGAAGTGTTCGTTGATGGCGACAGGAGAAGCGTAACACCGAAAGAATTCAACCTGTTAAGTGTATTGGTGCGGAATGCAGGGCGAGTCATCACTCGTAATGATTTGGTTGCCCAAGCATGGGGACCCGGATATGATGATGCAGTCGATAGTTTGAAATTGTACATCCATTATTTACGTAAGAAGATTGAAAAAGACGCCAATCATCCAGAGTACATCCTCACTTCGCGAGGTGTTGGATATCGATTTGCAAATAAGTAGAAGCAGGTTATGAGAAATCAGGACACACCTGGCCGGTGTGTTTTTTATTTGCAACGTAACTGCTCAGCTCTCAGCTATTGGCTCTTAGCTTTTAGCTTTTCAAGCTGCAACTTGTGATCTCGGCTGTGAACTCGTCACGTCTTATATTTTACCTGTTTACCCATTTACCTTTTACGCATCACTTATGGCCACAGTAGAAAGCGCCAGGTAGCTGAGTAGTTACTTTTTGCGACTTCCTTCTTATTCTTGGAGTGCTGAAGACATTGTGCTCTGCATAGCGAGGATATCTTCTACCACCAAATCACGATTTCCCCTATGCTTTTCTGCAGCACCACCAACACTAAAGAAGTAGTGATCCCCTTGCACTATCCGGATCTGCTCGCGACGAAAATTGATGCTAAGTAACAAATCTAACGTCGGTTGCAACCCAACCAACACATCTTTATCACCAAGAAAAGTAATGAAGTCAGGCCATTCCTGGTTATCAAACTGAGCTTCGAGCTGTCCCATTGCAGCAAAGGTCTGGGCTATGACACCTTCTGGTGTCATGTCGAAAATACGCTTGTGCTGGGCACGCACATGGAGACTGCTGCCTGCTCCTGCCAGTGCTGCGATCAACCGAGGAGCAATAATTCGTTCTACGAAATGGTCGATTGTATCGCTCCACCCACTTATTCGAATACCGGTTCCCAATGTCTTGTATAAACGTTGACGCTGGCGATCATTCATCAATAAAGCGGGGGCAAGAGCAATGCGCCCACTCTCCCTGGCCTCCCAGTTTTCAGTATCCAGGAAAAATACCGAAGCGGCACCCATACTATGCCCGACGAAAATAAAGGGACGCTTATAAGGACAATCTGCCTGCCGGATGCCTAACATATCCAGCCACAATTCTACAGCCCGCATATTGGCAGGAGGATCGCATTTATCAATAGGCGGAAGAGGTGTTTTGAAAGGAGTGCCCCCAAAACCATTGACGTCCGGGATCAGTGCGATCAGCTTAGGATTGCGCTTGAGTACCAGGGCTGGCAAATCTTCCCAGATATCGCCACTACCCACCCAGCCATGAATGAATATGAGAAACCCTTCAGCATATCGGAATTTGTCTGCCAAAGACTCAGCATCAGGCGTCTTTTCCTCATCTACCCAAAGGACACGCCAGGCAAAATCGGCAAGCAGCGTCTGTTCGCTAAACAGCTCAACGGCTGCGGCATCAAGCAGTCCGCGCCGCACCAAATCAACCAATGTATAGCCTACACTACGTATAGATGCAACGCGCTTTGGTAACCATGCAGCATAGCCGCTGGGCCAATCGGGGGATTTTTCAAGATAGCATGTGTGGTCAGCCGGAGCAGTCATAATATTTGATAAGTCCTAAGAATGATCTATTTCAATTTATCATTGGGGTGCGTTCAATTTGAGTTGAGCACAAACTTCTCGGTCTTAGATCTTTTTGTATCTGTCCCAGCAGAATTTTGACCTGCTGATTTCCTATTAAGGGACATCTTGTTTTCCGGTAAGGAATGAGCCGGTTTCCTACAGCGATTGGCTCAGTTTCCTATGAGGATTTACGCCAGATCCTGTGAGGGTTTGCTTATTATCCGGTTGTGACATGGGACGGTTCATGCAAATCCTGAGAAGCCTTTCTACTGGGATGAAACACACCCATTTCAATTCTAATCAGCCTTTTGCCCAGGTCAAGACATGATGCTATAACCTAAATTTCGCACTTTAAAAACCGAACAAAGAAGAAAGAGGAAGAAAGAGGTTGACAAAAGGGCATTCTCTGGAAGATAGT
>JAFGMS010000045.1 GCA_016927375.1 Anaerolineae bacterium | reverse complement strand
GCCTTACATCCCCAACTATCGTGAGCGCCGTGCGCAGCAACAGTATATTGGCAGTGCTCATGTCGAAAAAGGCAACGACCTGATCGTGGCCCGTCGGCAAAAACATAAAGGCATGCATTGGAGTGAACAAACCAGTGATTCCTTGGCTGCTCTTCGAACCCTGTTGCTCAATGGCGGATGGGATTTATACTGGCAGAAACATCGCGTCTTGCCTTTGGCCATTCCGGCTACTTCGTGACCATCCCAACGCTTTGGCGCGCTAACAAATAATCCGGTAACGAGATAGCATACATGTGAGAGGCCGATTAGGGGGGTTGAGGCGTTGAACCTCACCCCCTTTGCTGCCATCTCCTTACCGAGCCTGGCGACGCCCCCTCTCCGCCAGCGGAAGAGGGGGTGCAACCGCGGGTTATAGCCAGTAGGATTACCGGATTAAAAAAGTAAAAGTTCATTGCATAGCTGGGAAATGATCCACCACATGATTCACGTGGCGACTTTTCATAGGGGAAATCGTAGCTACAATGTAGCTGATGGCTAATAGCGGATGGCCTATGGCTGACAGTTCGTTATTCGTCGCTCGTCATTCATTGTTTGTTGCCCATTGCTAATTACTCGTTACTGCTTTCGAGGAGGCTCCCATGTCGATACCGTTGCTCTCAACCAAGCTTGACATGCCCCTCTCCCGTCCGAACCTGGTGATGCACTCTGGTCTGGCCGCGCGGCTGAACGACGGGCTGCACAGCAAGCTCACCCTGATCTCCGCCCCTGCCGGTTACGGCAAGACCACGCTGGTCACGCAATGGCTGCAAAGTGCACAGGTGCAAACCGCCTGGCTGTCGCTCGATGAGAGCGACAACGACCCGATCCGCTTCCTGGCCTACATCGTGGCAGCTCTCCAGAGGATACAGGCCGGACTGGGCGAGGGGGTTAAGGCAATGATAGCCTCGCCGCAGCCTCCTCCCATCGAAGTTACTATGACTGCACTCATTAACGAGATTGCTGCTATTTCACAGCCATTCATCCTGGTTTTGGACGATTACCACGCCATCCACACCACGGCCATCCACCAGCAAATCGCCTTCCTGCTCGATCACCAACCCGCGCAGATGCACCTGGTCATCACCACGCGGGAAGATCCCCTGCTGCCGGTTGCCCGTTTGCGGGCCAGGGGACAGGTGCAGGAAGTGCGCCAGGACGATTTGCGTTTCACTGAGGGTGAGATCGCCGATTTCCTGACCAACGTGATGGGCCTGGCACTCTCTGCTGACGATATCGCTGCCTTGGAGCGTCGCACCGAGGGCTGGATCGCCGGCTTGCAGCTGGCGGCCGTCTCGATGCAGGGGCGTGACGATCTGCACAATTTCATCGAGGCTTTTGCTGGCAGCAGCCGCTACGTGCTCGACTACCTGATCGAGGAGGTCTTCGGGCGGCAGTCGGGCGAGGTGCAGGATTTCCTGGTCAAGACCTCCATCCTTGATCATCTGACCGGCCCGCTGTGCGATGCCGTGGCCAAGCGCACCGGCAGCCAGGAGCTGTTGGCTGAGCTGGAGCAGGCCAACCTGTTCATCGTCCCCCTTGACCAATCACGCCAGTGGTATCGCTATCACCGGTTGTTCGCCGAGCTGCTCCAGCACCGCCTGCGGATGGGGATCGATGTCTCCGAGGCTGTCCTACATCAACGGGCCAGCCTGTGGCACGAGCAGAACGACCTCCTCCCTGAGGCCATCCACCATGTCCTGGCAGCCGAGGATTGGAGTAGGGCGGCTGTCCTGCTGGAGCGTGTCTCCGATAGCATGCTCAAGCGTGGGGAGGTCGTCACACTGGTTGAGTGGTATGGCCGGATACCGGAGGACGTACTCCTGGCCGATCCCCGATTGTGCTTCGATGCCTGTTGGCCGCTGCTGCTCGTCGGGCAGTTCGAGGCGGCAGGCCCGCTGCTGGATCATGCAGAACGATGCGCTGAGGGCGTCCCGGAATTCCTCGGCCAGGTGCTGGCGGCTCAGGCCTACCGGGCCCGCGGCCTGGGTGATCACCCGCGCATGGTGAGGGAGTCTCGGCGTGCGTTGGACCTGCTCCCCAAGACCGCGCTTGAGACACGTGGCATAGTGGCTATGAACCTGGGGATTGCTTACTGGCATATGGGGCAGATGCGGGAAGCCGAGGAGGTGCTGGCAGAAGCGCTGGAGGCCAATCGAGCGCTGGATAACCCCTATGCGGCCGTGACCTCACTGATCTTCCAGGGGATGGCCATGGCGGTGCGCGGGCAGCTGCGGCAGGCAGCCGAGGTCTTTGAGCAAGCTATTCAACAAGGCGGGCAGATGCCCATCAATGCGCTGGCGCGTATGCATCTGGCTGCTTTGCACTATGAATGGAACAACCTGGATGGCTGCCGCGAGCACCTGCAGCAAGCCATCGAGCTGAGCCGGCGTGGAGCTAACGATGAGTTCCTGGTTGGCTGTTGGCTGCTCCAAGTCCGGCTGGAGCTGGCCAGACAGAACACTCAGGGTGTGAACGAGACCCTCGAACAAGCGGAAGAGTACATCCGGGCCGGCCGCATCCCCGAGCAGATGGCGTCACGCGTCCGCGCCATGCAGGCCCAGGCAGCCCTGGCCCAGGATGACCTGGCAGCCGCCGGACAAAGCGCGCTGGCTGACACCGTCGATGCCCATCCCTTCTATCGCTTCCTGGGGATGGCCAGAGCGCAGCTGCTGATCGCCCAGGGTGACAGTGAGGCGGCGGCATATCTGGCAGGGCTTTACGAATCAGCCCAACAGGGCGATTGGATCTATGGGCAGATTGCCGTGCGTGTGCTGCAGGCGCTGGCCGCTCGGTCGCCTGAAACTGCCCTCGGTTTTCTAACCGATGCGTTCGCCTTGGGACAATCTGAAGGTTTCATCCGCACCTTCGCCGATGCCGGGGAGGCACTGGTCCCGCTGCTCCAGGAGGTTGCCTTGCAGGGAACTTCGCCCGACTATGTTGGGGAGATCCTGGCAGCCATCGGCGAGAAGCCCAAAACATCGATGCCATCCCCGCTGCTCGATCCGCTCTCGGAGCGCGAGATCGAGGTGCTGCGATTGGTAGCCGCCGGCCTCTCCAACCGCGAGATCGCCAAAAAGCTGGTCATCAGCCTGGGAACAGCCAAGACCCACATCCACAACCTGTGCGGCAAGCTCGGTGTTCGCAACCGGACAGAGGCCGCCATGCGCGCCAAGGAGCTGGGGTTGATTTGAGCTACACAGGTTTGCACCTGCTAGTTCGCAATCTACAAATCACTGATGTCCCAGACGCGCAGGTTATCCCAATGGGCCTCGATCTGCTCCTTCCCATTACCACATGCCCCCAGAGAGATACGGTAATAGTAGGGAGTGTCTTGCTGCGGATATCCGTTCTCATCCCTGGCATAGATGACTGGTGTTCCATTAACATAAATGGCGAATTCATATCCTTTGGCGATCAACTGAATGTGATTGGCGTTTGCATCCCCGAGCAGAAGGTCGCCCTGATACTTGCCCAGGACGATTGTACTGCTCGGAATCCCTCCAGCGTGCACGAACTGAAGACGCCTGTCTTGATAGATGTCCACACCATAGCTGCCATCAACATTTTTCGACATAACCAGCTCGCGAAAACCAATCCCCCAGCCTCCCTCTTGTCCGGGAGTTGCGAGGTGCCCATCGACCTCCAGCACAAAGTCCCAGAATTCGGGCATCATGTCATTATCGCTAAGTCCGCAGCAGGTTTGTTCCGGGCATCTGGCGAAGTACTCACCATCTACATATCCTCCCTCTGTTCCATTCCTTATGTCGGTCTCCCATCTGGTGTAGGGGTTCTCAAAGTCGTCCTCGTAATTTGGCTCCCGGTCGGCGATAGCTGCCAGGATCGGCCCGGCGAATGCTTCGGCAGGGTGAGGGGTTGGGGGTAGGGTGCTCGACGGCACCAGCGATGGGGTGGTGGTTGGGGCGGTTGTGGACGTGGTTTCGGTCGGCGTTACTGCTTGTGTCGCATCAAACACCGCGGCCTGCGTCGGCCCAGACGTGGATATCTCTCTATTGCTAAAGATGCCCGCCAGCCACAGCCCGCCTATCGCCACTGCCGCGACACTCAGCATTGCTCCACCAATCAGTGTTGGCGAAGGCTGTCGTCGATGCATTTTTGTTGCTGGTTCAGGGACGTTCTGTGTGGCAGGATCGAGCGGTAGGGTCTCGACTGGCCCGGCGATATCATCAAGCAATTCGGTTGGGGCATCCGGTGTAATCTCCGTCTCATACGGCCAAGCTACCTGCTCCAGCGCCTCGGCCAGCGCGCCTGCTGACGGGTAGCGATCCGCCGGGTCTTTGGCCATCGCTGTAACGATGACATACTGTGCATCCTCGGGCAGATCCGGCCGGTAGCTGCAAACGTCGGGGATGGGCTTGACAATGTGCGCCAGTGCTGTTCCCATCGGCGTGTCACCCTCGTAGGGCTGGGAGCCTGCCAGCATCTCGAACACTGTTACCCCCAGCGCGTACACATCCACCAGGTGCGTGACACCGCCGCGATCAGTCATTTCGGGGGCCATGTAAGCGGGTGTGCCGACGATGCCGCTGCCGGTTAGCTGCGCCGTCGCCTCGCTCACTTTGGCGATACCGAAATCGGCCAGGACGGCATTGTCCTTCTCGTCGATCAGGACGTTGGATGGCTTGAAATCTCGATGGATAACCCACTTGCTGTGGGCGTAGTCGAGGGCCTCAGCAATCTGTGCCACGTATCGGATAATCTCGGCCGGCGGCAATCCGCCTGGCACCTGGCGTATGCGATCGGCCAGCGAGCCGCCGGGTAGGAAAGCCATCACGAGAAAAGGCTGCCCCTCCTCCTCGCCGAAGTCGTACACCGGCACGATGGCCGGGTGCTTCAGCCCGGCGATGGCCTTGGCTTCTCTCTCGAAGCGTGCATGGAAAGTTGGATCGTGCAGGAACTCGCGCGGCAGTACTTTGATGGCCACCTCACGCTCAAAATGCGGGTCGATGGCGTGGTAGACAGTTGCCATGCCACCGCGTCCAAGCTCCTCGATGATCTGGTAGCGGCCGATATACTCGGTGTGGCGCGACATATGTGGATCTCCTGTGAAGTGTGCACCGGTTCTACAGCACCATGTTCTCACCTGCCCACAAGCTATGGGGAATGTGCAGCCGGTGCTCCGGGAACTCGCCGATTTGAGTGAGGGTAGATCTATCACCTCATGGCAACCTTTTTGCGATTGTATATGTTACGGAATAGTTCCACAAATGGGCTTTTGCTCTCATCTGCAATAGGGTTTCCTTTTCCTACCCGTTGCCCAGCGCCTGCTTCGTGTTTCCCAATGTTTGCTTCGTGTCGCTCAACGCTTGCTTCATGTTGACCAACGCTTGCTTCATGTTGACCAGTGGTTGCTTCATATTGCAATGAGCTTGCCTCCACTCGGTGAGTGGCTTTCTGGATGCAGAGCTTGGGAACGAGGGATTTGCTGGCTAAACCCCCTGATAAACCCCCTAAATCTACCTGTTGGTAGATGACACCCCCGCCTTTCGTCTTGTAAAGTGGAGGTGTCCTTAACCATCGTTCCATTCATTACTGAGGGGAGATCAAACATGACGACAGAAACACGTTCGCAAGACACACAATCCGGCATCATCCCGACGATCATCGGGATAGCATTGAGCGTCCTCAGCGGTGTGATGCTGCTGCTGGCCTTTCCACCTTATGGCATCTGGCCGCTGGCCTGGATTGCCTTTGCACCTTTTCTCTTTGCGCAGTACCGGCTGCTGCCGCTTAAGCGATCAAGCTGGGCGCCGGCTATTGCCATGCTGCTCTGGCTGGGCCCATTCATGGCCAGGCTGTTCGGCACAGAGAACGGCCCGGTCTTTACCTTATTAGGCGTCATCATCGCCGTCATCTGCTTCTTTGCCAATAAGGAGCGCAAGTTCATCGAGACGACCGGCTACCGGTGGTTCATCTTGTATGGCATCATCAACTGGGTGGGCTTCGAGATGATCCGCGCCACGGTCATCCCACTGGTCGCCACCAGTGCCTTCATCGGCTACACCCAGGCCACACAGCCCTGGCTGATTCAGCCGGTTTCGATCTTCAGCGTCTACGGGCTGAACCTGGTCATGATGCTGGTCAATTACGCTCTGGCTCAAGGCGCAATGGCGCTGTTTGACCGCAAGTGGCAGCCCGCCGATGTCGTCCCTGTCGATGGCCGGGCCACGCGCAACTGGCTGATCGCTGCCGGCGCTGTCCTGGCGGTGTGGATCGGCATCAGCCTGGTCATCCTGAGCGGTGCGCCCCAAGATGCATCGATGGTGCGGGTGGCAGCCCTGCAGCCCGGCTACACCAAGCCTGCTTTCCAGGACGATACCAATACATCGCAAATACGCTTCGATGCCTTCGCCGGGGATGTGCGCGAGGCCGCGGCGCAGGGCGCACAGATCGTCTACACACCCGAGATGATATTCAACTTCGACCCCCAGGTAGAGATGACCGGAGAGCTGCGTGCCCTGGCCAAGGAGACCGACACCTACATCTACATCGACTACACTGTTGCCGAAGAGGGTGAACCCTGGCGCAACGAGGCTGTTCTGTTGAGTCCTTCCGGCGAGTTCTCAGCCGTGTACGGGAAGAACAAGATCCCGCCCGGTGAGCCGTCCACGCCTACTGGGGAGAATTTCGTGGTCACCGAGACGCCCTTGGGCCGCCTGGCAGCTATGATTTGCCACGATGCCAATTACACCGACATCGCCCGCAAGCTGACGCAAAACGGCGCCCAGATCGTCTCGGCCGGGCTCAACGAGTTCGGTGGCTTCGGCGAGCAGTACTGGACCAACGTGACCTTCCGCGCAGTCGAGAACCGCACGGCCATGGTGGTGACTTCCAGGGAAACCGGCTCAGCCATCATCGATCCCTACGGACGCCAGACGGCGCTCGACATTGAGCAGGGGAAGCATGTGGTCCTGGTTGGAGACACGATGCTTGGCCCGGACCACGCCCCCTATACATCGCTGGGCGACGTGCTGGGGTGGGCTTCGCTGGCAGGCTACATTTTCTTTGTGGTCTTCCAGATTTGGAAGGAACGTCAGATCAAGAAGGCTGAAGCGAGCTGATGGCTTATGGCTTATGGCTTTGAACCAATCACTGCAAGTTGTGAACTGTAAACTGTGAACTGTTCACTCAATCAAAAGGAGCAATGAAATGAGTAAGTCAAAGTTGATTGGCGGGAGCATTTGTCTGGCCGTGGCAGTGTTGTTGGCTGCGTTGATCGTCGCACTGCCTCCTGAAAACATCATGTTCATGGTGGGTGAGGAGAACATGCCCTGGATCCCCCCGATTGTGCTGGGAGTTATCGGTATCGTGCTGCTGGCCACCGCCGGAAGCGGCACCGCCGAGACGGCACCGGCCGGCATCAAGGATGAGGAAAAGGCAGCCCTGAACAAGCGCCTGGAGGGCATTGGCTGGGGGTTGTTCCTGATCATGCTGGGCGGGTTTGCTCTGGTGCCCGACAGCCAGGTGCCAAAGGGTGCGTGGTCGATCGGTGTGGGCGTGATCATGCTCGGTCTGAACGCGCTGCGCTACTTCAATAAGATCAAGATGAGTGGCTTCACGACCTTCCTGGGTGTAATCTCCTTGCTCAGTGGGATCACTCAGCTGATGGGGCTGCACGACCTAGACGGCCCGATCATGCTCATCGTCCTGGGCTCGATCTTGCTGATCAAGCCGTGGCTCGATAAACAGCAGCTGTTTGGTAAGGCCGAGGAACGCTAAATGGTGATGGATGATTAAAAGGCAAATCGTCCATCACTTCAGATTGTGTACGGAGTGACCTGATGCAATGGGTGACGATTAGAGTAAGAGAGCATCTTGATGAGCAGTGGGCCGAGTGGCTGGATGGGTTCACCATCACGCACACACAGCAGAATGAAACGGTTCTGAGCGGCCCCATCGCAGATCAGTCGGCACTGTATGGGCTGATGGGCAAGCTGCGCGACCTGGGCGTGGTGCTCCTGTCGGTCGACTACGGGGAGCAGCCATCGCACAAGGCATGAAGAGAGGGCGACTTTTAGGTCGCCCTCTTCTCGTGTTGTACTAGATCATGTCAGCCAGAGTGACGACCGTCTGAACGCCTCCCGGCCAGCTGGTGATGACAGGCGGAACCCGCAGCCTGTCATCGTTTTCGTAGGTCTCACGGATCTCCTCAAACACCTCATCGCCGGTGGCAGCCAGCTCAGCGATGTGGTCCAGCAAGACCATCTCTTCCTCAGCGAGATCGTCGAACGGCTTATCGAGCAGCCCCCAACAGTCCCAGGGCAGCAGCTCAACCTTGTTGAGCGCGGCGAAGTCGCGCAGCAGGTCGCCGCAGATGAACCACAGCCCCTTCATATCATGAATGCCAAAGGTGTCGGGGTCGGCCTCACCTGCACGGCAGCGCCGCCAGGCATCGCCGCCGGTCAGGAATTTGCCGGGCGGCATATCAAGCGGATCGAAATCAAGCTGGAGGGCTTCCTGCTGTAAGGCATCGAGCTGGGCATCGAACATTACCCAGCGCTTCTGTTCAGCGTCCCAGGCTTCGCATACCCAGTGATCTTCATGGTGGCCTGGAATGAAGTAGGTGCCGAATCCGCAGCGCGCGCGGGCCGGGATGCCATGTTGGCGCAGGAAAGCAACGCTCAATGTGGTGAAGTCACGGCAGTTGCCGACCAATCGCTTGATCGGCGGGCGCGCATCTGTCAGCGGGCCGGCATCGAGCCCAATGATGCACTCCAGCATTCCCCCAGCCGAGCGGATTTCGAGCTCCTGTTTGCGTTTTTCGGGTATCTCTACGTCATAGCTCTTGGCCCAGAAGACATGCAGCAGCAGCCCTTGGGTGACCTTACACACCGATGCGATGTCCTTGGGAACATCCTTGAGTGAATTGGTGTGGCGCTCCAGATCGGTCATCATCCCCGGCTGGGCATAGTAGGTCAGTAGTTCCTTAGTCATGGATCTGTCTCCTCGTGAATTTTTTGCACTACCAGGTGTCAATAAAAAGGGGCCGGCCACTTACGAGATCACGCGTTGGGAAGAGTATAGACTATCAGGGACAGAAAGAAATGGGAAGATTGTTGGATTTCCGGGAAGACCGAGCTACAATACCTTCACTGAGTTGAGCATTTTCCAGAATGTGCCGCCGCATGGCGGCTTTTTGTTTTTGAAATGGCAATCGTGCCTGATTCCCCTTTGTGTTCCTCATTAGTACATGGCATGTGCTAAAGGCATAGCTAACAGCTTCTGTTTGTTTTTCGTTAGAGCCTGCCTTGTGATACAATGAGGCGGCATTTATGCTCTGAGCTTGCAGACAGTCAGGGCTCTATCTCATCATTCAAAGATGGCAATAGCACCAAGCATCACAGTGAGCTAATCACTGAAAACTGAGAACGGCTCACTAAAAACTGCTTTCAAGGGGGGCGTCTTGCGAAGCTATCATTTCTTACAGGCTGATGTATTCACCGAGGTGATCTTTGGCGGGAACCCGGTTGCCGTCTTCCCGGAAGCCGAGGGGTTGTCTGACGACGAGATGCAGAAGATCGCCCGCGAGATGAACCTCTCTGAGACTACCTTTGTCTTACCACCCACCGATACCAACGCTGATGTGCGCGTGCGCTTCTTTACGCCATCGAGTGAACTGCCCTTTGCCGGTCATCCGACCATCGGGACGCATATTGTCCTGGCGCATCTGGGCCGCTACGAGATCACCGGTCCGGTGACGCGCGTCTGGCAGCAGGTGGGGATCGGGACGCTGCCGGTTGACCTGATCACCGACAGCAACGGCGCGACTAATCGAGCTGTGATGACGCAGGGTGAAGCCCGGCATGGTGCCATCTTCGATGACAAAGCCCAGATTGCCAAGGCGCTTGGTCTCCAGAAGGCTGACATCCACCCCGACCTGCCCGTGCAGGTATTCTCAACCGGGCTGCCTGGCCTGATAATTCCGCTCAACTCGCTGGATGCCATCCAGCGCATCGCACTGAACATCGAGCTGTTTAACCGCATTTGCCGGGTAACCAGTGTGACCGGGGCAGAGGTCTTCACCCTCGAAACGCTCGATAAAGCCCATCATGCCCATGTTCGCAACTTCGACCCGCTGGTGGGCGTCTACGAAGACCCGGCAACCGGCAGCATGGCTGGAGCGCTGGGTGCCTATCTGCTGGCCAACAACGTCTTCGAGTACGAGCCCGAATCCTCGACCACCCACATGGTCCTTGAGCAGGGCTATGAGATGAACCGCCCGAGCCTGATCGAGGTCGAGGTAGATATCGCCGACGAGGCGATCAGCCAGGTGCGCGTCGGCGGGCAGGCGGTGATCCTGATCGAGGGCGAACTGACAATCGCATAGCCCAGCGTAAAAATGATGAGAACCCAATTTGCCAAACATGCTGTGCTGTTCGTGTACAGCATGTCTTTATTTTTGTCGATTTGCCTGGCCGCCTGCGAGCCGCCTGTCGCATTGACTCCCATCCCTACCCAGAAGGCGACGGCCACCGAGCCAACTTTGACTGCCACCTCCACACCTATCCTCGAGAAGCCAACCCCGCTGATGATTCTTGAGACGCCAACCCCGACGCTGGCCGCCGGCCAGGTAGACTACCAGCCGATGATCAGGCAGATCAACCAGCTCATGGAGGAGGTAGACTACGATGTCGGTGTGGCCTTCGTCGATGTCCTTACCGGCCAATCATTCAGCCTGGGACGCGAAGGACGCTTCCATGCCATGAGCACCTTCAAGGGGCCTCTGGCCGCCTACTACCTGTGGCTGATCGAACAGGGAGAGATCGAGGAGCAGGCGGGCGACCATTATTTCATCGAGGATATGCTGACGTGGAGCTCCAACACCGATACCAGCTGCATGTTCAAGCGCGTTGGGGGCATCCCTGATTTCAATGATTGGTTAGCCGATCAGGGCCTCAGCCGGGAGAACAATTTCGTCTATTCCTGGCACAAGTGGATTTGCATGGAACATGGCGTTCAATATGCCCCGGCTCCCGATGAGCGCTATCGACTTGGCGACCCTGCGCTCGACCTACCGGGGAACGGCGTGCTGCTGCAGTGCCCGGACAGCGGTGTCCCTTGCGACAAAGCCGCTCTCCCCCTCGACCTGGCTGAATTCTACGCCCGTATCTACCGGGGCCAGGTGCTCTCAACGGAAAACACCGAGCGCTGGCTGGGATGGATGGAAAAGCCTCTGCCCATCACATCGATGTTTGACAGCCTGCCGCCGGAGGCGCAAGATAGCGTTCATGCTTATACCAAGAACGGCTTCCACCCGGCCGACAACGAATACCCCATGAACTTCTACCACGAAGCGGGCATCCTCGAAACGCCCTACGGCGCGTTTGCGCTGGCGGTCTTCATGCAAGACAACCCCGAATGGCGCGGCACCGACATCCACGGGCAAATAGGGCTGCTGGCATATGTTAACTTCGTCATGAGGCATGAACGGTAGAGCTATTGACGATTAGTTGATTGACGATTGAACAACGGCATCCAGCAGGGCGGAATACCAATCTTCGCTGGTCAGCGGATGGAGATATCCGTGTCCGGTATCGGATGGCCATTCACTTCACACCCGATACGATATCATCGCATTCTGCGCCTCCAAACGCTCTCCATGCCCAACACGGAGACCTTGGATATACTCAAGCAGGTATTCCCAACACACCAAGCAAGGACTTCATGTGATAGATCGGCTTTGCGACAAGTATCGACTGCCAAACGGTGGATGGCTCTGGTTCCTGCCCCTGCTGCTGTTTGTCTTGAGCTGCATGCCTTCATCGCACTGTCCTACCCTGACTCCCGCAATGACTCTGACACCCTCACCGGAGCCCACCTTTACCCCAGTGCCCACCTCGTCGAGCACACCCAGTCCAACAACCACCCCATCACCTACGGCTTCACCTACACCATCGACGGTCGATTACCAGCCGCTGCTGGGCGAGATACAGGCATACCTTGACCAATCAGGCCTCGGCCCGCAGTTCGATATGGCGATTGGCTTCATCGATGTTCAAACCGGGCAAATATTGAGCTTCGACGGCGAGAGCCGGCACTACGCCTTGAGCACTTTCAAAGGTCCGCTGGCGGCCTTCTACCTGTGGCTGATCGAGAAAGGCCGGTTGGAGCCGCTGCCTTCGGACGCGGCTTACCTGATCGCCATGCTGGAAGAAAGCAACAACCCTGCTACGAGCTGCATCTTCAAGCGCGTCGGCGGGCTGGCCCCTTTTAATGATTGGTTAGCCGAGCAGGGCCTCAGCCGCGAGAACAACTTCGTCGCCGGCTGGCAGAGCTGGGCTTGCAAACAAGGCACTCAGGCCTACATCCTGCCGCTCGATCTCCGCTATATTCAGGGAGACCCCTCACTGGGGCTGCCGGGCGATTACGCGCTCTATCGCTGCTATCCCACTTATCGTCACTGCGATAAGGCCTTCGCGCCCCTGGAACTGGCGCATCTCTATGTCCGGCTGTACCGTGGCGAGGTGCTGAGTGCAGAAAACACGGCTCAATGGCTCACCTGGATGGAGAAAGATCGGGACAACGCCGCGCTAATAAAAGACTTGCCCGATGATGCACAAGTACATGCCTACATAAAGAACGGCTTCCGAGCTAAAGACGAAGAGGCCCTTGTGCACTTCTATCATGAGGCCGGGATCATCGAGACGGCCTATGGGGCCTATGCGCTGGCGGTCTTCACCCAGGGCAACCCCGATTGGCCCGCTTCGGGACCACTGGCAGCCGCCGGGCATATCATCTATGATTATTTCGTTGGAGCCAAGCAGCAGCCACAACATTGAAGGGAATGACCCGATGGAAGTTACCAGTAAACCCAGCTCAGACCAATCCTGCGTCATTCAGGGTTTTGCCGTATTGGTGGGCATCATTTTTGTAATTGTAACCACCATGGTCCTGGTGGCGATACCCACCGAGGCACAGCTGTTCAACCCAAACGTATACAAACATGCCTTGCAATCACAAGACCTCTACGACCAGCTGCCGAGCCTATTGGGCGAGCTGATGGCGGCATCCAAAACGGACAACGATGCTCCTGATAACGCGGCTCGCTATCTCTCACAAGAGGATTTCACGTTCATCATAGCGAAACTATTCCCACCAGAGTGGATACAGGCTCAGGTCGAAAGCCTGATCGACCAGACCTTCGGTTTCTATAACACAACCTCGTCGGAAGCCAAGATCGAGATGCCGCTCACCGAGCTGAAAGCCCGTCTTGGCGGTGAGGGTGGTGATCAGATTATGCGACAGATTGTGAGCTCCTGGCCGCTGTGCACAACCGAAGCCGAGCAGCAGGCGTGGTTATCACTGGTCAATCCTGGGGAAAACCCGCCGGATGAGATGCCTGAATGCCGCCCTCCCAACGATGTGCTGGATGCCGCTACTCCTCAACTCGGCCAGATGTTTGATGAGATGGTCGCCGATATGCCGGATACGGCTGACCTGACCCCTAAGTATCTGCCCGATCCGGAAGCAACCGGCAAAGACCCGCGCCCAACGCTCATGGCAATCCGGTGGATGATTAAGCTCAGCCCACTGATTGCCATAGGACTGCTGGCGGCGGTGACTGTGTTGGCCGTTCGGTCTCGCAAGAGTTTCTTGGGGTGGTGGGGCGCTCTCTTCTTGTGTGTGGGTATAGGCACATTCCTGCTGGCAGCCGTCTCTGGCCTGATGGTCGAAGGGATGATCGAAGCCATAGTCGCCGAGGTCATCTCACAAAGCGCGGCAGGCACAGAGTTGGTCGTGGCTCTCCTGGAAGTCATACGCTCTATCCTCCGCGGAGCCGGTATCCGGATTAGCATCCTGGCCGGGCTGTCCGGAGTTCTGGGGCTGACGATGGCTGTAGCTGCATTCTTCGTAGGTGGCAGTAAGCCCAAAGCCGAAGACCCCTATGCAACAGTACAATACTGATCGCTATGCCGAAAGTGAAAGACCACGGCCTCAAAAAGGGACGAGGCAAGACGATCAATCGTCTTGCCTCAGCCGTGAAACCCGTGCCACCCCAAAGCAGGATTCCGAAATTATCCCCGTCCCCCTTGGTGATTTTGAAGAACTGAGGGGACTAAATGGTTGAAGTATCTTTTCTTCAACCATTGTGGGTTGTGCTCCTCACCCTCTCATATAGTACTAAAGTGCCAGCAAAGAGGGAATAGGACTAAAGGCCTATTTCCGCAGGTCAGCAAACAGTCAGGCTTGCTGGCAGGCAGATGGGAGTTTGTCACCCCGCACGACCTCGCGGCAGAAAAGACATCGCCCCGACTTTGCTGTCGGGGCGGTATATCTGCTGGGCTTTGTTGTCGATAAGGAAGCGGAGACTACTACTCTTCTGTTTCAGGCTCGGGAGTGACTGTCACAGGTGACTCCGCGGGCGGGACTTCGATAGGCCACTCGATATCATAGATGTTGAAGTCGCGATAGTAGATGTTGGTCGGTGGCATGCCGGTGAAGATGGCAACGGCCACATCACCATTTATCTTAGGCCCAATATTAACCTGATATTCACCGGTCACCAGGAGATAGAAGCTCACATATACGCGGCATGCATCAGTATCTTCGACTTTTACATTCTCTTCCGGCTCTTCAGGATATTCGTCGACCATCTCCTGGGTCACGATCATTCCCAAATAGCCTTCACCTTCCTCGCTAACACAGTAGATGTGAAGAGCAGGATCACCGATGTCATCCAAGGCAGGATAGATGATTGCATAATCGTCCCCATGTCCCTTGTTGGCACGGCCGTCATCTTTCTCCTGGCAAGCCGCCGGCTTCTGGGTCAGGAAGCTGGTTACTGTAGCATTGGTGGTATCGGCTCCAGGAGTATTCGGACCGGTTGCCTTACCCCACCAGTTGCCATTGGCTATCAGTGTGCCGGTAGACTCTTCAGCATCGAAGGCCGTATCAGGTGTAGTGCTGCCCATGATGCAGCTTGACGAGATGTTGGTTGTGCTGTTGGTAACCCTGAGAGCACCCCCATCGATAGCGCCGGTGTTGCCGGAGATGTTGCTCCCTGTGATGGTCATCGGAGCCTGGCTGTAAATGGCGCCACCTGATTGGGCCAGGTTGCCATAGAAGTGACTGCTACTTACGCTTGCGTTATTTTCTGCATTGGCAATGGCGCCCCCAATTGTAGACGATCCATTGTTCTTGAAGAGGCTGTCCTCCACTGTGAGCGTGCCGTTGTTGAAAATGGCGCCACCACCCATGTTGGCGGAATTAGCATAGAACTTCGATCTTTCCACTGTCATTGTAGCGCCAACATCATTGTAGAGGGCTCCGCCGGCGCCGAGCGCTGTGTTGTTGCCAAATTCGACGCCTGAGACGGTGAGCGAACCTCTGTTGAGAACGCCGGCACCGGTCGTATCATTGCCATTCCGTATGGTCAGGCAAGAGATGGTGACGTTATTGCCTGCTAATACCTCGAACACCCCATTGGTAAAGCTGCCACTGACAGTGATTACCCCTTTACCGGAACCGGTGATGGTCAGGTTCTTGTCAATCACGATTGTGCTGGCCAGTGAGATCGTGCCGGACAGACCAGACTGGAAAGTGATCTCAGAGCCTGCGGGGGCATCGATGACAGCCTGGCGAAGCGAACCGGCTCCACTGTCGTTCAGGTTGGTCACGACCGGACCACCGGCCTGGGCCTGCGCAACAGCAGCAAACAACAGCGAAAGTGAGAGTACAACAAAAATAATGGCAAGTTTGGACGAACTACGTGTACCTCTGATTGTCATTTTTCCTCCAGTAAGAAACAATTAAGAAAATAAGACGCAAATAATCCCTATCGATAAAAGCCCATAGGACAATATTCCTATGGATCTGGCCAAAATGCAATCCCCCCCTAGTACTAGGGGAGTGATGGGGACCGGGGGGTTGGGATCATAGGAGTTAACTTAAGAAGAAAGAGGCGGAATGGGGCGGCAGACTCAAGCCATAAATTGGACAGAGTAAAATCTGAGAGTAACTACTCAGCAGCAGTTCCCGGTTTGAACCAATGTGCAGATAATGCGCCCTGAGAAAGCTGTTTCACTGCAGAGAACGCCGAGAGCGCAGAGAAAAAACAGAAGATTGCATCAGTAATTCCAACGGCAAACTTCCAAAGCGAGAATTGCTGACTACTCAGCTACCTGGCGCTTCAGTGCTGGTGACGGATATGGGTGATGCAAAGCATCACTTGTCACCCGTACTTGCCGGATTTTAACCCGACGACACGCTCAAGATG